>CAYRNE010000174.1:0-6559 GCA_964425245.1 uncultured Devosia sp. | reverse complement strand
GCGGAGCGGATCGTTCCCGGGCTCGGGCTGGTGAGCGATCTGCTCCTCTGGCTTGCCGGCGCACTGACGGTGTGGACCGGCTGGCAGTATTTTGCCGGCGCCCTGCCCCATCTTGCGGAGCGGACGAAATGAAGGTGCTGTACTTCGCCTGGCTGCGAGAACGGTTGAACCGCGGCGAAGAGGATGTCGTGCCTCCACCGGAGGTCGTCACGGTGGGCGACCTCATCGGCTGGCTGCGCGCCCGCGACGAGTCTGCCGATCTCGCGATGCAGAAGCCCGAACTCATCCGCGCGGCGCTCGACACGAAGATCGTCGATCATGCCGCGCCGCTCGGATCGGCTCAGGTCGTCGCGCTCTTCCCCCCGATGACGGGCGGCTGAGATGTCCCTGCGCCTCGAGACGGCGCCGTTCGATCCCGGTGCCGAGACCAACGCCTTCATCGCGGCAGCGGCCGGGGCGGGTGCCGCGGTGACCTTCACCGGCATGGTTCGCTCCGATCCCGCCGATCCGATTACCGCGCTGACGCTCGAATGTTACGTCGAGCTCGCACGGCCGCAGATCGAGAAGATGATGGCGGAGGCAGTCGCGCGCTTTGGGCTCATTCGTGCTTCGGTCATCCACCGTTATGGCCGGCTGCAGCCGGGCGAACCGATCGTACAGGTGATGACGCTCGCGCCGCATCGCGCCGCCGCGTTCGAGGGCGCGGAGTTTCTCATGGACTACCTCAAGACCGACGCGCCCTTCTGGAAGAAGGAAACCACCCCCGACGGCGAGCGCTGGGTCGACGCGCGCGCCGAGGACGATGCGGCGCGATCGCGCTGGGGCGACGCGATCTTGCGTCAGTAGCCCGCCATCCGGACCAGGGCTTGTCCGTTGAGGCGCCCCTTCTGCGTTCGATCCCAGGCGACCTGCTTTGCCTCGCAGTCGCGCTTCATCCTGTCGAACAGCCGTCGCACCGCGCTCTCAACCGCGAGGCAGCTCGGAGCGGCTTCGCGCCTCGCCTGGCGCACGAAACTCTCCGCGCAGCCGACGTAGCTTCGCCGGTGAGAGTCCTCGTGGCTTCGGATGAATTTCGAAAAGCTGTCCCAGGCGGAACGCACCCGCGCCGGCATCTGCCGCGTGCCCGTGGCCTCGGGCATGGTGAGTGTGAAATGGATCTTCACCCTCACCTCGTCCGCGCGGCAGATGCCCCCGTTCTCCCGGCCGTCGACCAAGAGCGTGTAGCGAGGCCGGATGTTGGCGAAAGCCGAGCCATGATCCCCGCGGATGGGATGGCCCTGCATGTAGCGCACGATAGCCTTGGCCGTCGTACCCGGCACCGGATAGGTGTTGGTGGTCATGCTGGTGGTGACCTGCGCAGCGGCGGGTCCAGCGCAGAAGGTTGCGACGATTGCGCTCCACCCAACGGCGACAGCGGCTGACGCAAGCCGGTCCATCAGGGATCCCAACCCCCGTGTTTGCACCTCCCGGCCCGAACTGCGCGGCCGGCCAGAATCACGCTGCCCCGCGAACCGCGTCGGCGGCTCGGCTATTCGGCCGCCGCCCGCTTTGGCATGACCTCGGCCGAATAAGCCTCGATCAGCGTCTGGCAGGCCTTACCGGGTTTAAAACGGAGCTCGCCGATCTCCGATACCGGCGTCACCTCGGCCGCGGTACCGGTGAGGAAGCATTCCTCGAACTGGTTGAGCTCCTCGGGCTTGATATGCCGCTCGACGACCTTGTAGCCGCTGCGTTTCGCCAGATCGATCAGCGTCTGCCGCGTGATGCCGTTCAGGAAGCAGTCGGGTGTCGGCGTGTGGATTTCGTCGCCCTTGACGAAGAAGACGTTGGCGCCGGTCGCCTCGGCCACGAGTCCGCGATAGTCGAGCATCAAGGCATCGCTGTAGCCCGCGTCCATCGCAGCGTGCTTGGAGAGCGTGCAGATCATGTACAGGCCTGCGGCCTTGGCCCTGCACGGAATCGTCTCCGGCGAGGGCCGTTTCCATTTGCTCCACTGCAGCCGGATGCCCTGCAGCCGCTCCTCCATCGTGAAGTAGCTCGGCCACACCCAAGTCGCGATCGCGAGGTGAACCTTGTTGTCGCGCGCCGGCACCGAAATCGTCTCCGAGCCGCGCCAGGCGACGGGCCGCACATAGGCGTCGGTCAAGCCGTTCTTCTCGAGAACGAGACGCTTCGCAGCATCGATCTCGTCAACCGAGTACGGGATTGTGAAATCGAGCGTCCGGCCCGACTCGAGCAGGCGCTCGGTATGCTGCCGGGATTTGAAGATTTCGCCGCCATAGGCGCGTTCGCCCTCGAACACGCAACTTGCGTAATGCAGGCCATGCGTCAGCACGTGGATCTTGGCATCCTTCCACGGAACGAGTTCGCCGTCGAACCAGATCCAGCCGTCGCGCTGGTCCATCGGGATGCCAGCCATTGTCCTTCTCTCCCACTCGCTCGCCGCGCCGCAGCCCCTGCCGGGCGCCGATCTTGCATCACCCCCTTTCCCTTGGCAAACGGGAACGGCTTTGGGATAAGCGGGCGACACGACCGTGACGGAAAGACGATGCCACCGGGCCAAATAAATGTCAACAAGGCTGACATAAATTCACCCGGGGCAAGCCTGCCCGACCTGCCCCTCGACGTGATGGGCCTGTTCTTCTTCGCCTATCGCGATTTCGTCGGAGATGCGGATGCCCTGCTCGAACGCCAGGGCTTCGGCCGGGCCCATCATCGCGTGCTCTATTTCGTCAACCTGAAGCCCGGTATGCCGGTTGCGGATCTGCTGGGCATCCTGAAGATCACCAAGCAGAGCCTCGCGCGCGTCCTGCGCCAGCTTATCGACAACAATTACATCGAGCAGCGGCCCGGCAATGCCGACCGCCGCCAGCGCCTGCTCTATGCGACCGACAGAGGCCGCGCGTTTTTCGAAACGCTGTCGGCGACGCAGACGAGCCGCATCGAAGCGGCGATTGCCGCCCTGCCGCCGGACGGCCGCCGCACCGTGCTGCGCTTCTTCGTCGAGATGGTCGAGCCCTCCGACCGGCCGCTTCTCGACCGGCTGAAGCTGACCGACGATCTGTAGAAAGAGCATAGAGCATAGAGCATAGATCGCAGACCGTAGATTGCCGTCTGGCACATCCTGCGTTCTACGTTCTACGCTCTAATACATCCGTTTCCCGTTCGGCACCGGGCGCTCCGGCGCAGCAAGAACGATCGCGCCGTTCTCGTCCTCGAAGCCGAGCGTCAGCACCTCGGACTGAATCGGCCCGATCTGCCGCGGCGGAAAGTTGACGACCGCCATGACCTGCCGCCCCACCAGCGCCTCGGGCGTATAATGGACCGTGACCTGCGCGGAACTCTTCCTGAGGCCGATCTCAGGCCCGAAGTCGATCATCAGAATGTATGCGGGCTTGCGCGCTTCGGGAAAGGTGCGGGCCTCGACGACCGTCCCAACGCGGACATCGACCTTGCGGAAATCGTCGTAGGCGATGGTTGCCTCACCCACGGCCGAGTTCCTCGCTCCGCTTCTTGGCTGCGAGCACCGCACGATCCATGAGTTGCTCGAGCCCATCGGGCGCCATGAGCACCGAGAGCGCAGCCGCGGTCGTTCCCTGGGGCGACGTGACGTTCTCGCGCAGCGTCGAGGCGGGCGCGGCATCGGCGTCCATGAGCGCGGCAGCGCCGATCACGGTCTGGCGGGCGAGTTGCATTGCCGGGCCGGCTTCGAGACCATAGCGCATGCCGACCGCCGCAAGTGCCTCGACCAAATGGAAGACATAGGCCGGGCCCGATCCCGAAATGGCGGTCACGAGGTCGAGCTTGGCTTCGGCATCGAACCAGATGACGTGGCCCGCAGCCCGCAGCAGCGCCTCGGCGACACCGCGGTCTTCATCGCTGATACCGGGGCCGACGACGCCGGTGATGCCCTTGCCCACCTGCGCCGGCGTATTGGGCATGGCGCGCACGATGCGGCTGCTCGAAAGCGAATTCTCGAGCGTGGCGATGGGAATGCCCGCGGCGATCGACAGCACCAGCGTGTGCGGCCCGACGGCCGGTGAGATTTCGCGCAGCACCTGCTTCATGACCTGCGGCTTGACGGCCAGCACCATGACATGGGTTAGGATGCCGATCGGCGTATCGAGCAGCCGGATTTCATGCTCGCGCGCGAACGCCAGCGTCGCCTCGCCCGGCTTGGGGTCGATCATCACAAGCTGGTCGCGCGCGAGGCCAGCGGCGATCCAGCCCTGTGCAAGTGCCAGCCCCATCTTGCCGGCGCCCACGAGGACGACCGGCCCCACATCCTTGAGACTCAAGCTTCTCCCACCGTCTCGAACATCACCTGGCTGAGCGCCTCGCCGGCGCTTTTACCGGCCCAGACGACGAATTGGAACGCCTGGTAATAGAGGTCGCAACTGTCGGTCGCGGAGCGGAGCAGCGCCTCGCATTGCTGCGGGGAGACTTCCGCCCCTCCGCTCAGCAGGTGGGAGTTGCGGAAGAGCACGACGTTCTCGTGGTTCCACATGTCGAAGTGCCCGATCCAGAGCTGCTCGTTGACGAGTGCGATAAGCTGCTTCACCTCGGCGCGCCGCGCGTCCGGCACCTTGAGGTCGAAGGCACAGGCGATGTGCAGGGACTCGAGGTCCTCCATCCAGTTGAACGAGACGTGATAGTCGCTCCACCCGCCGCGAACGGAGATGGAGATCTCGTCATCGTCCTGGCGCTCGAAGTTCCAGTCGTTGATGGAGGCGATGTGTTCGATGATGTCGACCGGATGGACGGTCCGTTCCGGCTCGATCTGATGGAGAAGTACCATTGGCTCAGGTCCCGCATTGGCAACGCGTGGGGATGACGAAGGTTGATTCCTTCGCCGGATAGAACGCAGAACACGAGAAGACTGCCGCACACGAGGAGCCTTCGAATCGTCAACGAGGCGCGACGCTACACGGGCCCCATCGATTCCGGCACCGCGGCGCCGGTTGCTTCCAAGGCTTTCTCCTGTGGATGATCGGACTTGTATTCTTAACAAGTCCTTAAGCCGCCGAGTCTGTCCCCGGCTGACTTGCCCGATTTTGGGACAGCGACCCGGCGTCGTCCCGGATCAGACGTCGGGCGGCTCGTGGGGTTCCCTCTGAGTGACGTTCAGAGATCGTGGATTGTGGCCCAACCGGTCTCGACCGCCATCGCGAAACCGGGAAAGCCGTTGGCGCGCGCCCGCGCCGCGGCCGCAGCCCTGTCGTAGGGAATTGCGTAAAGCTCCGCCGCCCAATTGCCGTTCCGCTTTTCGACGAGCGCATAGCGCGCGTCGGGCGATCCCTGGAGGAACGGCAACCCGACCGTCCCCGGATTGACCAGCAGGCGGCCGTCGGCGAGGCGCAGCACGCGGGCGGCGTGCGTATGCCCGCAGAGCAACAACGGAAAATCGGCGGCAGCCGCACGCGCCTCGATATGGTCGCGGCTCATGGAAACGATGCCGTGGTTATCGGTCGGGCGGTCCATCCAGAAGTCGGTGTCCGACGAGGGCGTGCCGTGGCAGAGGAAAACCTCGCCGCCGAAGACCTGTGTCTCGGGAATGCCGCGCAGCCAATCCATCTGGGCCGGGGACAGCCGGCTGCGCACCCACGCGTCCACCGGCCAGTCCTTCTCCGGCGGTTCGACGAGGAGCCGGTCGTGGTTGCCCCGGACCAGCGTTATCCGCTCCGCCGCCAGCCGGTCGGCAACGGCGGACGGATCGAACGGACCGCTGAGGAAATCGCCCAGTCCCACCGTCGCATCGACGGAGCGCCGGGCGATGTCGTCGAGCACGGCTTCGAGCGCGGCGTCGTTGCCGTGGATGTCGGAGATGACGGCGATACGCATGCAGGGTCGTCAGGCCGCCGGTTCGTTTCCCTTGCGCTCCGCGAGCTCCTTGCGCAGCGCGGCGATTTCCTCGCCCTGCGCCATGACCAGTTCACGCAGCGCGTCGAAGTCCTCGCGCTTCACGAGGTCCATGTCGGCAACGAACCGCTCGGCCTGCGAGCGGACGATCGTCTCGATCTCCCGCCTGACCCCGTCGGCCACACCGGCCGCCTCGTTCAGCAGCCGGCCCAGATCGTCGAAAATCCTGCCGCTCGCGCTCATGGGCGGTCCCTCCGCAGTCGATGAAACCAGCTTTATGTAGGCCCCCGGGCCCGGCTTGACCAGAGCAGGCGAGCGCTTACAAGGGGCGGCGACCCGGAGCGATCGCGTGCCTTTTCCCCAAATCGACCCCATTGCGTTCTCGATCGGCCCGTTCGCCGTGCGCTGGTATGCGCTGGCCTACCTGGGCGGCGTCCTTCTCGGCGCGGTCTATGGCTACCTGCTGCTGAGCCGCAAGCAGCTCTGGAAGGACGGCCAGCCGCCGTTCGAAGCCGGCGCGATCTGGGATTTCGCCTTCTGGGCCGTGATCGGCATCGTGGCCGGCGGCCGCATCGGCTACGTTCTCTTCTACAACCTGCCCTATTACGCCGCGAACCCGATGGAGATCGTCGCGCTCTGGGACGGCGGCATGAGCTTCCATGGCGGCATGATCGGGGTGACCCTGGCCATCATCGGCTTC
>CAYRNE010000173.1:0-6562 GCA_964425245.1 uncultured Devosia sp. | reverse complement strand
GGTGCCCTTCGAACGGCGCTCCGAAAGCTGCTTGGCCCGTTCGGCGGATCCTGGCCGCTGCAGCCGGATCATGTGGCGATTTCGGAGAACTCGCTGAAAGAGTGGGCAGCTCCATATTTTGATCCAGTGCGGAGGACATGGCGCGGCGAGTACCTCACGCTGGTCATGCGCCGGCGGTAGCAGGAAGCCGCATCGGGCCACCCCGATCGCTAGTTGTTGTAGTAGTAATAGGCCTCGTACTTGCTCTTGTACGACGCGCTCGCGCGTTCCTGCTGGTTCAGCACGGCATAGACCTGCGTGTGCTCGCCCTTGGCCTTGAGGACCGTTCCGAGGGCCATCCGCGCCTCTATCTGGGAGGTGCTGCTTGATCGCACGACATAGAGAATCAGGTCGGCGACCGGGGCGAGGTAGAGGGCGTCGACCACCGGCCCCACCGGTGGCGTATCCAGGATGACGACATCGAAGGCCTTGCGCGATGCTTCGAGCAGCTGCGCGAACGTTTCGCTTGCGATGAGCTGGTCGGTGGGTGTCTCGCTCGGCTCCGAGCTGGCAATCATCCGCACGTTGGACAGCGGGTCCTGCCTGACGAGCGGCGTGAAGTCGCCGGCGCCGGGATCGGCGACGAGCATTTCGATCAGTTCGTTCGAGGGCGGCAGGTTGGCCATCTTCGCCAGACTCGGCTTGCGCAGGTCGCTGTCGATGATCAGTACGCGCTTCTTGGAGAGCGCGAGCGTGCGGGCAAGTGACAGGGCCAACGTGCTTTTGCCTTCGTTTGCCGTCGATGACGTAACCATCAGGACGGCGCCGCGCGGGGCGGCATTCGGCCGTGGGGCGCCCGCCAGGCGGCCGCTGCCGGTCGCGCGCTCGATCACGACACGGATGCGCCGTACGGCCTCGGCGAATGTCGAGAGTGGTGCCGACACCATCAGGTCGGCGACGCTTCCACCGTCGCGGGCATCGGTGAGTTCGGAGCTCCGCTGGCGGGGAATGGCGGCGGCCACAGGTACGTGCAGCACGGCCTCCGTTTGGTCTTCGGTCAAGAGGCCGCCGATGAGGTGTTCGTTGAGGAACGCGAGCACGACGCCAAGGCCGACCCCGATGATCGTCGCGAGGACCAGCGAGAGCGTCGTATTCGGGAAAGACTTGCCGCCGGGCGGCAGGGCGGGCGAGACCACCCGGCTGTCGGCGATCTGCAGGTTCGCCTGCGTATCGAAGTCCTGAATGCGGGCGAGCAGCGTCTGGTACTGCTGGCGTGCCAGCTCCGCCTTTTGCTGCAGCTCATAGATGTCGGCGAGCATCGATGGGCTGAGCGCGCTCGATAACACCGTGGTGCGCAGCTGCTGGCGCAATTCGCCTTCCCGCGCCTGATCGATGTTGACGTTCTCCCTCAGCGTCGTGAGCTCTCCGGCGGCGGCATCGACAAGCTGTTGTTCGATCCGGCTGAGCTCATCGCGCAAGGCCACGGCCCGGTCGTCAACGGCAGTCTCAATCGCTGTGGTCAGTTCCGCCCGCTGCCGTTCGAGTTCCTGCAAGGCGCTCGAGCCGAGCGTTTGGGCGAGCGCGGCCCAATCCCTCTGCTGCAGGCTGGTCTCGGCGAGTTCGGCCCGGGCCGCTGCGCGCGTTCGCTGGGCGCTCGTCTCCTCGAGGCGCTGCCGAATATCGGCGATATCGGTGCGGCCCGTGTCGCCGATGATCTGGCCGAGATTGACGTTGATGAAGTCATCCAGCGCGCCTTCGAATTCGACGACCGCCTGTCGCGATTCCTCGAGTCGACCTGCGAGAATGTCGCGGGAGGCGATCGTGCTGTCGATCTTGGCAGACACCTGGTTCTCGATATACGCGTCGGCCCAGGCGTTTGCGATGTCGGCCGCCAATTGCCGGCTCTCCGACTCCACTTCGAGCGAAATCACGTTGGTGTAGCCCTGTCGGCGGGCATTGAGCGCCCCATCCAGCTGGGAAAGCACCCGTTGCAGAGCCTCTTCGCCCGTCGGAAGGGTGGGCTTCGCGATCTGGAGGAAGGCCAGTACCCGATCGGTGAGCCCCAGCTTCACGCCGAACTCGGGGTTCGAGACGAGATCGAGCCTTTCAATCACCTTCAGCAGCGTCGCTTTCGACTTGATGATGATGAGTTCGCTCTCGACCCGCGCATCGTCGGTGCCGGGGCCGCCAATCGCAAAGTCTGACGAAAGCAGGTTCTTCTGGTTGGTGTCGACGAGCACAAGTGCCGAGCCGGTATAGATCGGGGTCAGCGAGAAGGTCACCAGCGCCGTTATCCCCACCACGGCAATGGCGGTAATGATGATCAGGCGCGCCTGGCGGCGCAGCATGCCCAGCAGCCCGCGGATGTCGATGTCAAAATCGTCCATGATTGCCTGCTGTTCGCCGCATGGGTCCTGCTTTGCCCCCGAGCACGACTTTTGTCGGAAAGGCCGGATTTCGGCAACTCGACCCGCTAAATAAGATTAAGCGCGCTTCCTCGCGGGTCAGGTGCCGGTTGCGATAAAGTGTGGCGGCTCCCCGGGCCTGAACCGCGCGGCGGTCAGGATGCCCGTTGCGAAGGCCCCCGTGTCGATGCAGATTCTTCCGGGGGCCAAAACCGGGACCGTGGACGGCGTGTGTCCGTGGACGACGGTGAGGCTCGCGTCGCCTTCGAACTCCAGGAATGGCCCGCGTATCCACAGCAGATCTTCGTCCCGCTGCGCCTCGAGCGGCAGACCCGGCCGTATCCCCGCATGAACGAAAAGCATCCCCGGGACCATCAGCCAGCTCGGCAGGTTGGCCAGCCAGTTGAGATGCGACTGAGGAATGGCGCTTGCAAGCGCCTCGGCGAGCTGCCGCGGCCGTCTCGCTTCGAGCAGCGCCGGCGCGATTCCATAGGATCGGGCCGTTTCGATGCCGCCGAACTCGAGCCACCCTTCGAGGTGTTGCGGGTTGGCGAGCGCATCGAGAAGCATCTGTTCGTGATTGCCGGCGAGCGAAACGCGGCGGAAGCCGGCGGGCGGCGGCGCCATCAGATGGGCGACGGTGCCGAACGAGGCGGGGCCGCGATCGACGTAATCGCCCAGGGTCACCAGCCACTTCTCGCCCTCGATCGCACGGGCATCTTCGAGGATGCTGGCTTCAAGGGCCTTGAGTTCATCGAGGCAGCCGTGAATGTCGCCGATGGCGTAGATCGCAGCGGGCCATTCGCCGGCACTGAGCCGTTGCCGTGCGGACGCTCTTGCCGGTTCTCGACCGCCTCCGAACAATCGACCAAGCCGTTCGAAAACCATGCTCACGCTGCCTGACGGCCCCCGAACGAGCCGGCGACCGCCAGCGCCATCACAGCCACGAAGGTCGCCGCAACGGCCTGAATTTCGAGGCTGAAGTCCACCAGCGAATGCAGCGCTGCGACGACCAGAACGCCGAGTCCGGCGACTGCGACGGGGCCTCCCTGTATCGGCCGTATGCGCGAAGCGGCAAGCAAGATAAGCAGCATCGGGATCGATCCGGCGATCACTCCGAGTTCCGACCAGAGCGCGAGATAGGTGTTGTGGGCCTTGTCCCATAGCAGCGTCGGGCTCACCGGCTGATGATGAAACAAGGGATAGGCGAGCTCGAAGCTGCCGCCGCCGAAGCCGACGAACGGGCGCGCCGCGATCATCTCCATCACCTGCCGATAGAGATCGAGCCGCACGTCGAAGCTCTCTTCGCTGGAGCCGAGGCGTTCGACCAGACCCTGTCCGTAGACGTAGACGACGGCCGCCGTCGTTCCCGCAAGCAACGGCAGCGCTACCAGAAACTGCAGCACGCGGCTGGCGCGGGTGAGGTTCAGGCCCAGGACAACGAGACAGCCGACGGCGCAGGCGAGCGTGCCCATTCTCGACTGGGTCGCAAAGAGAGCTGCGGTCGTGATGATGAAGCTGATAAAGTAGAGCAGGGGTATCGGGTCGATCGGCCGCCGGCGACGCGACGGGGAGTCCTTGGGGCGGCTTGTGCCTGCGATGAACATGCCAGTCGCCATGGCGAGGCTGATGACGCTGCCGAAGGCCAGGAACGTGGCGAAGGTGTTACGGTTGACGAACGGGCCGGTGGCCATGCCCGGATAGGCCCACTTGGGAATGCCGAGGATCGTGTCGTTGAACTGGTAGAGCGCGGCGAGCCCATAGGCGGCGTAGACCGTGATCACGACGACGATGGCGTTGAAGATCAGCATCCTCCGTTGCGCGTTCACCGAAATCTGCAGGACGAGGAAGAACAGCAGGCCGTACGTGGCCATCTGCATCAGCATCAGCAGGGTCGCGCCAGGAGCGACGCTGATCGAGGAGCCCAGCGGGGCGCTGCTTCCGGGAGCAGCGAGACCGAGGCTAGGCATCCACTCGTTCAGGATTGCGGCGATCGGCAGTGCCTGAATGACCAGCCACAGCAGCATCACCCCGAACAGAACGATGAAGATCCAGAGCCGGCTGGCGGGGTATCGGAAGCGTTCGCCCACCTGCGAGAGGCGCAGGATGTACCACGCTCCGGCGATACCCACGAGGCACGCATTCACTCCCCAGAAGAAGGGCCGGTTGCTTCCGAACGGGAGCGGCGAAAGCGCCAGCAAGGCGATGAGCAGCCAGCCGATGTGATCGTTCAGTCGCGATTGCCCGCTGCCGATGCGACCATGTCCGGGGCGGCTGGAAGTACTTGCGTGGAGTTCGACTGCACTCATTGCTGCGCCGCTCCGGCTGCGCTTCGGACGCTGCTCAGGAACCGACGCTGCACGGACGGATCCATCTGTTCCACGATGGCGGTGATGCGCTCGCGGAAGTCTTCGTCGTTCACGTACCGCCGGGCGATCGAGCGTGCGCCGCGCGGACTTGTCGCCAGCAGCCGCAGGTCGTTTTCGTGCGCCGCAATCGTTTCGGGTGCCAATTCACCGTACACCTGCTCGGCGAGGGCGACGCGCTGCTCCGCGATCCATTGCTCGCTGCTGCCCGTCGCCTGCGACCGCTGCAGATACGTATTGATGCCGGTCACATCGTCGAGGCGCGCGGACATGAATGCCGCGACAAACCAGGCGTAGGATTGCGTCGGGTTTTCTTGCCCGATGCCGGCGGCGATGTCTCGGCAGGTTGTCTCGAGCGCCAGACGCCGCTCGGCGGTTTGCAGACGGGCATAGACGGACAGTGCTGCGTCAAGGCAACTCTCGAGCACGAGATTTTGCGAGTTGATGGAGAATGCAGGGCGGAGCCTGCCATCAACCAGGGCATCGAAACGTTCGCGGGCAAGGACCCCGCCCGAAACGAACGGCCGCGCTTCCTGGAAGCCTGCCCAGGCGCCGCCGGCAATCAGCGCCAGCGATAATGCCGCCACCACCAGCCGAAGCATACCCCCCCGCCTCTCCATTCAGTGGCTCGCGGCCTTATGCCCGGGTGCCGGAAACGTGCCGGTGCCGCGCGCCCTGATTGCCGAATCCCAGGCCGATCCCACGATCCGCTCGAGAGAAGAAAAGCGCGGTACGTAGCCGATCTGCCGTTTCGCCGCGGACGTGTCGGCCCACAATGCGGCGGGGTCGCCGGGCCGGCGCCCCGACATGACGTACGGCACGGGCCCGCCCGACGCGCGGCCCACGGCATCAATGATCTGGGAGACGGAATATCCCTGCCCGGAGCCCAGATTGAGGACCGTGGAAGCACCACCGTCGGCAAGCCTTTCGACGGCGGTCACATGGGCGAGCGCAATGTCCCAGACATGAACGTAGTCGCGCACGGCGGTACCATCCCTGGTGGGGTAATCCGATCCGTGAACCGTAAGCCGATCATCGCCCAGGGCGGCCGCGATTGCGAGAGGAATAAGCCGCCCGGCGCGGCCAGAGGTGTCGTCCAGTTCGCCTTCGGGATCGGCGCCGGCGGCATTGAAGTAGCGAAGCGCTGTCCATCTCATGCCGAATGCGCGTTCGCTCCAGTGGAGCTGCCGCTCGCACGCGAGTTTCGTTTCGCCGTAGGGGCTCACCGGCCGGGTCGGCGCGGACTCGGTCACGGGAAGCGCGTCCGGCAGGCCGTAGACGGCACAGCTCGACGAGAGCACGAAATGGGGTATGCCGGCCGCGCGCACGGCTTTGAGCAGGTTCGTCGTCCCGCTGACGTTGTTGTCGTAGTAGGCGAGCGGGTCCGCCATCGATTCTCCGACATTGGCGAGAGCCGCGAGATGGATGACGGCGTCGGGCCTGAGGCTTCGCGCAAGCTCGTCGAGCCGTTCGGCGTCCCGCAGGTCGCCGACGTGCAACGGCCCCCAGCGCACGGCCTCCCGGCGCCCGGAAACCAGGTTGTCCAGAACGACCGGCTCGTGACCGCGCCGCGCCAGCGCCTTGCAGACGTGGCTGCCGACATAGCCGGCGCCGCCGGTGACCAGAATTCGCATGGATCGCGCGGCCATCGTTTCCTGGTCCTAGGCCGTGAGGGCCTGGCGGAAGTACTCGATCGTGCGCTCGAGCCCATCGGCAAGGCCAACCCTCGGCTGCCATCCGAGTTGGCCGGTAGCGCGCGAAATGTCCGGCTTGCGCTGCCGCGGATCGTCCGCCGGCAGTGGCTCGTGCCTG
>CAYRNE010000172.1:0-6569 GCA_964425245.1 uncultured Devosia sp. | reverse complement strand
GCAAATCGGCAGCCCTCAGCGAGCTCGAACGCGACCTGCCGCAGGCCGGCCAAGCCAGTTTCACCCGCCAGCAGGAGCCGCTCGGCCTCGGCCATGCCGTGTGGTGTGCCCGCGAGCTGGTGGGCGACCAGCCGTTCGCCCTGCTGCTCCCCGACATGCTGTTCAAGGCGGCGCCGGGAGTGCTCACCCAAATGATGACGGCCTACGAGGAACACGGCGGCAACGTCATCGCGGTCGAGGAGGTGCCCCGCGAGGACGTCTCTTCCTATGGCGTCATCGCCCGCGGCGAAGGGCCGGACGCAGGCTTCCCGGTGACCGGGATGGTGGAAAAGCCGGCTCCCGCCGAGGCACCGTCGAGTCTCATCATTTCCGGCCGCTACATTCTGCAGCCGGAAATCTTCAGCCTCGTGGCGCGCGGCGTGCGCGGCGCCGGCGGCGAAATCCAGATCACGGACGCCATGCAGACCCTGATGGAGACGCAGCCGTTCACCGGAGTGCGCTACGAGGGCCGCTCGTTCGACTGCGGGAGCAAGATCGGCTTTCTCACGGCCAACGTGGTCTTCGCGCTCGATCGGCCCGATATTGCCGAGGGCTTCATGAACGAAATCCGCGACCTTGCAATGGACACTAGCGGGAAAACGTGACCCCGAGCGTCACGCGATGCGAATCGTCACCCGGCGCGGGAGTCGTCTCGCGGTAGCTGTAGGCATAGTCGGCGGTGAGCGTCGTGTGCTCGTTGAGCAGGTAGTCGGCACCGATCCCGGCGTCGTAGCCGTGTTCGACCGTCGCCGTGCCGATAAGCTGGGCCTGCTGCCACCCCGCCGAGGCGCGCCAGCGCAGCCAGGGGTTCACGCGGTAGGAGACATCGGCGGTCGCAGCATATTGCAGCCGGGCCGTGCCGCCCGATCCGGCACCGGGCGCGTCGAACTCTGTCGTAAAGGCGCCGCGCATTTCGAGCGTCTCGTCGGGCCGGAAGGTGACGCTCGCGTCGTAGAGCGCGCTGGTGACGCCACCCAGCGCAGCCTCCGCGAACCGCCGGTGCCCGATGCCGATCGAGGCCTCCGCCTCGAGAATTTCGTTCCACGTGCCTGAGAGCCCGGTTCGCAGTTCGTAGTCGGCGGCATTCAGCGCGACGAGATAGGTCGGCGATGGCGCGTCGTACCACTGGTATCCTGCCCCGCCCTCGACGAAGGCGGTGAGGATCGGCGTCACCCGGTATCCGACCCGCAGAACCGCACCGGCGGACCAGTTGCTCTGGGAAGTGTTGTCGACGAGCGTACCGTTCGTGAGGGTCGTCTCGCCATAGCTCGTGCGGCTCGCATCGGCGGTTGCCGTGACGACGAACGGTCCGAAGTCCCGGCTGACCTCGGCGTCCGCGCCTGCCTCGAGCACCAGCGGCTGGATGCCGATGTTGCCGGCGACACCCGGCGCCGTCGCGCTTGCCCGCGACATCGAGAGCGCGACCGAGCCCGAAACGGCAGTTAGCTCGTCGAGCTGGTAACGTGCGCTGAGGCCGCCGCGCGCCGCCGCTAACCGGAAATCCTCTATCGTCGAACGCGTGATCTCGGCGCTGGCGGCGAAGTCGTAGCCGCCGCGCAGCGTCTCGTGCGACAGGGTGACGCTCGGCACCGCCGAGGCCTCGAAATAACCCGTACCGCCCGACTGCACGTAGGCGCCGCGCAGCGCAAGGCTCCAGTCGAGGTCGAAGAAGGGGGCGTCCCACTCGTGCGGCGGGTTGGGCTGGCAGTTCTCGCAGCCGGTGGTCGGGTCGCGCACGAGGTCGGCATTATTGAACCCCGAGCCGTCGCCCAACGGATTGAAATCCTCGGCGAGCGCCGGAACCGCGGCCAGCGCGGCAGCGCCACTCAGGGCAGCGGCGCGAACGGTCATTCGCCACGAGTGACGTGCAGGCAAGGCGGGACTCCGGCGCGGGCAGAAGCGCTAACAAAGTCTTGCAGGCTATGGTTAAGGAACTCTTGCCCGGCCCGGTGGCGCGATCGTCAACCGTCGGTTAACCGTGCTGTTTAAGGGCAATTTATCCAAGCCCGCCCGATGATCGGCGCGCGGAAGAAGTCCGCTTTTTCAGCGTCGGGGCTCTCGCTAAGTGGATATTGCAACGATTATTGGACTGGTCGGCGGTTTCGCCGTGCTGATTGCCGCGATCCTGCTCGAGGGGTCGAACCCGATGAGTTTCGTCAACCTCCTTCCGGCGGTGGTGGTCATCGGCGGGACGGCTATGGCGATCATGGTGCGCTATACGCTCGGCGGCGTGGTCGCCGCGCTCGCCCTGGGGCTGAAGAGTGCGATTTTCTACCGCCACACCTCGCCGACCAAGCTGATCGACCAGATCGCCGAGATCGCCGAGACCATGCGCCGGCAGGGCCCGATCGCGCTGGAGCAGATCGAGGTCGAGGACAAGTTCTTCCAGCGCGGCGTGCGCATGATCGCCGACGGCTTTACCGCCGAAGCGCTGCGGGCGTCGCTCGAGCGCGAGCGCGACCTCGACCACGAGCGGGTGGAGGAGAGCCACAAGATCTTCAAGGCGATCGGCGACACCGGCCCGGGCATGGGCATGGTCGGCACGCTCATCGGCCTCGTCTCCATGTTCGGTCATATGGACGATCCCAAGAAGATCGGCCCCGGCATGGCGATTGCGCTGCTCGCGACATTCTACGGAGCGGCGATTTCCAACGTCTTTGCCCTGCCGATTGCCGACAAGCTCAATAACCGCGCGCAGGAGGAGGGAACCAACCGCACCCTCATCATCGAAGCGCTGGTGATGATCCGCGAGGGGCGCAACCCCACGACCATCCGCGACGAACTCGCGAGCTTCCTGCCGCTGCACCATCGCGACAAGCTCTTCGCCGAGGCAGCCTGATGAGCAGGCGCAAGGGCGGCGGCGGAGGGGGCGCGCACGGCGGCAGCTGGGTCATCTCCTTTGCCGACCTGATGTCGCTGCTGATGGCCTTTTTCGTGATGCTGCTGTCGTTTTCGGTACAGGATCAGGAGAAGCTGAACATGGCCGCCGGCTCGGTGCAGGACGCGTTCGGCATCCAGCCCTTCTCCGACATGACCGGCATGATCGAGCGGCACGGCAACCCGGAGCGCGACTTCCTGAAGCACGTCTCGCCGGAGGAGATGGAGGCGTCGACCGAATTCTCGACCGTCGACCATCCCGATTACGAAAGCCAGGGCCAGGAGGCCAACACCTTCGCCAGCGAGGAAACGGAGATCGAGCGGGCGAAGCAGTTCGCGCTGGCCGCCGCAAGCCTCAAGCAGGCCTGGCAGGATCTGCCGGAGATCACGGCGTTCTCCGACAACATTATCGTCGAGGAGACGGAGGAAGGTCTCAACATCGTGATTGCCGACCAGGAAGGGCGCGCGATGTTTCCCGAGGGCAGCAAATATCCCTATGAAGTGACCCGCAAGGCAATCGCGGCCATGGCGCCTGCGCTGCAGAAGCTGCCGAACCAGATACGCGTCAGCGGCCATACGGCGGCGGGCGGCACATACGAGAACCCGCGCTACGGCCCGTGGGAACTCTCCTTCGACCGGGCCAATGTCACACGGCAGATTCTCGAAGAGTTCGGACTCGACGGCAACCGCATCGAGTCGGTGAGCGGCCGCGCCGATACCGACCCGTTCTTCCCCAACGATCCCTACCTCTCGGCCAACCAGCGCGTTTCCATCCTGCTCGTCTATGAGAAACCGCCCGTACCGGTCGACTTGAAGCCCTAGCGGAGGCGGCGATGGCACCCGCGGCGAAACGGCGGGACTGGCTGCCGGTCATCGGTTTCTGGGCACTGCTCTCCGCCCTGCTGCTGGCGCAGGCGGCATTGAAGCCGGGCGGCATGCTGATCTCGAGCGATCACGCCATGCGGATGGTCATGGTCGATCAGCTTCTGGAAGGCCAAGCATGGCAGGACCAGACGTCGCTTCGCGACAACGCGCCGCACGGCGCGAGCATGCACTGGTCGCGGGTGATCGACGCGCCCATCGCGGCGCTTGTCCTGCTTGCGCGGCCGATCGCCGGATCGGCCGCTCCCGAGGTCGCGGCGGCCCTCTGGCCGATCCTGCTTCTTCTTCCGCTCCTTGCCCTCTGCGTCTCGATCACGCGGCACCTCGCCCCCGAGGCCGGCGTCATGACGGCGCTGGCGCTGCCGCTGGTGAGCATAGTCCTCGTGGTCGAATTCCTGCCGGGCCGGGTCGACCATCACAATGCCCAGATGCTCTTGAGCCTCGTCGCGGCCTGGGCGCTGCTCCTCCATCGCGAGCGAACAGGCGGTGCCGCCATCGCGGCACTTGCCTCCTCGACCAGTCTCGCGATCGGCATGGAGGCAATTCCGTTCGTCGCCGCGACCATCGCGGCCTACGGCCTTCTGTGGCTCACCGACCCCGAGCGCTACCGCGTGCCGCTCGCGGCATTCGGAACAATTCTCGGACTGTCGACGGCGCTTCACTTCATCGCGGCAACGGCGCCGGCATCCTATGCCGACGCGGCCTGCGACATGCTTTCGGTCGCCTATGTTGTGCCTTCCCTTTGCGGCGCGGCCGGGCTGGCGGCAATCGCACTGCTGCTATCGAACCTGCGCATTTGGTCGCGCGCCTTGGCCCTGATCTGCGGTGGCGGCGTAACCGCCCTGCTCTTCGGGACGATGTTTCCGCAGTGCCTCGCCGGGCCCTATGCGATGGAGCAGTTGCTCGAGATTCCGGGCTATTTCGAGCTGATCCTCGAGGCCCGCCCGCTCTTTGCGGCCTTCGCCGAGAACCCGATCAACGCCATCGTCTACGCAGCAGCGGTTCTGGTCGCCCTGCCGCTGACGATATGGGTAGCCGTGACGGCGCGCGGCACACGTCGGACGGACTGGCTCATCCTGCTCGGCTTCCTCCTCAGCGCCTGCGCCGTCATGGTGCTGCAGTTGCGGGGTGTCCGGTTCGCCGCACTCTACTCGCTTCCCGCAGGCGCCTGGCTCATTGCGCGGGCGCGGGCCTATTACCTCGATCA
Source organism: uncultured Devosia sp. (assembly GCA_964425245.1). Lineage (GTDB taxonomy): Bacteria > Pseudomonadota > Alphaproteobacteria > Rhizobiales > Devosiaceae > Devosia_A. Next base: position 1,564 of record CAYRNE010000172.1, on the reverse strand, counting down.
CCGCGGCGCCGCCGGCGCCGGCCTGATGATCGGCAGCTGGGTGCTGATGAGCAGCGCGGCGCATTTCGGCATTCTCGCCGTGACTGCCATGCTCATGCCGAGGGCGGCATACGCGAACGTCGTGTTCGAGCGGCTGGCGGAGCGCGAGGCCTGCATCCTTGGTGACGCCTACGACCGCCTTGCAGCGCTGCCGGACGGTCGAGTCATGGCGCCGTTCAATCTCGGCCCCAACATCCTCTTCTACTCGCCGCACGAGATCGTCTCGGCGGGCTTCCACCGCAACATCGAGGGAACGAAAGACGTGGTCGCTTTCTTCAGCGGCGACGAGGCGACGGCGCGGCGGGTTGCGGTGAAGCGGGCAGTCGACTACGTCGCCGTCTGCCCGGGTGGCGAGAGCTACGACGGTCCCGTCGGGCCCGCCGGCGGAGAGCACTGGAGCTGGCTGCAGCCGCTTTCGGTGCCCGGTGAAGCGCTACAGGTCTATCGCGTCCGGCTTTAGCCGGCGGGTTCCACCCTGAGCACCGCACCCTCGGCGGAGATCACGCGCACGCGCCGCCCCGCCGGCATGTCGGGCCCGGCGATGCGCCAGATCGTATCCCCCAGCGACAGCCGGCCGTAGCCGTCGCGAATCGGCTCGTCCAGCACCGCTTCGTGCCCGACGAAGGCCTCGGCGCGCCGGTTGAGGAAGGGTTTGTCGCTCTCCTGGTCGCGCCCCTTGAAGTAGCGCATCCAGGCGATGATCAGGACCAGCGACAGCCCGCCGAAGATCAGGAACTGGAAGGGCCAGTCGATCGGCTGAAACAGCGCGGCGAGCCCGGTGATGATCCCCGCTATGCCGAGCCACAGGAAGAAACCGCCCGGCACCAGCAACTCGATGGCGAGCAGGACGACACCGGCGACCACCCACGCCCAGGGCCCGATGCTGCCAATGGCGTTGATGATATCCATCGCCGTCTCCTACTGCTGGCCGGTGGCGGGCGGCCGCCCCCCGTTGGGCCGAACGGGCCGCGACGTCGCCTCGCCGAAGGTCTCCTTCGCGATTTCGGCGATGCCGCCGATGGCGCCGATGACGCTCGCCGCCTCTACCGGCAGCATCAGCACCTTCTGGTTGGGCGAGCGGGCAAGGCCCTCGAGTGCCTTGATGTAGTTGTTGGCGACGAAGTAGTTGATCGCCTGCACGTCGCCGGCGGCAATGGCTTCGGAGACCACCTGCGTCGCCCGTGCCTCTGCCTCGGCGGAGCGCTCCCGCGCCTCGGCGTCCCGGAAGGCGGCTTCCCTTCGACCCTCGGCCTCGAGCACGAGGCTCTGCTTCTCGCCCTCGGCTTGCAGGATCGCCGCCTGCCGCTTGCCTTCGGCTTCAAGGATAAGCGCGCGCTTCTCGCGCTCGGCCTTCATCTGGCGCCCCATCGAATCGACGAGGTCCTTGGGCGGATCGATGTCCTTGATCTCGATGCGGGTGACCTTGATGCCCCAGGGCGAAACCGCCGCGTCGACCACCTTGAGCACGCGGCTGTTGATTTCGTCGCGGTTGGAGAGCAGCTCGTCGAGATCCATCGAGCCCATG
>CAYRNE010000171.1:0-6581 GCA_964425245.1 uncultured Devosia sp. | reverse complement strand
TGGTAGTGTACCTCTGAGAAACGTACCGTCGAAGTCTGTTTGTCCGATCTCACGACCGGACCGCAAGAACCTCGCCGTCCACGTTTCCCTTTCTTCCATCTTCACAATGTCAAAGAGCTGACCCCGGGTCCCGGATCGGGCCGACGTCGGTGGAAGCGAGCTTCCCTAATCCTGGCGGAACAAGAGGATTCTTCCGGTTGCCCGGCAGCACCTCTGCCCTTTCGGATTTCCGCCCCCGCAACCGCGCCGTATGTCGGCGCCGGCTGAAGCGTGGGCGGTGTATATGGCCGGGTCTTTTTGCTGTCAACACCCCAAAACGACGAAACGGCATTTTTTCGCGAAATGCCGGGAACGCCGCTCGGGAGCCCGTCCTTGCACCCCTTATAGCACGGCTCTCCGTCTGGAGTCACGCGTGCGAGGATGCCGATCGAGGAAACCCGGAACTGTGCGGGAACGGAGCAATGCCGGAGCCCGCCGGTTCCCCGCGCCAGATGGCGCGGGTCCCCATAGATGGCGCCTCATCGAACGAATTCAAGGGGCGCGCATCAGGCCTGCCGCAACCCCCCGCGAACGTTATCTGCAGTGGGTCCGGCGACCGCCCTGAGATGGTCCCTTGCGCGGCATCGTTCAAGTCTATGCGCCGCATCCGGTCCGAAACATGCGCGAACACCCCCTGCGGGGCCCAGTTTTGCCGCAATGTGAGGGGATCAAAGTCGGAAGGCGAGTCTCTTGACTTGAGCCGGTGCGCGGGCCATGCCTGCACTGGCCTCGGGGCTGGCAAATCTGTTGGGGCGGCCAGGGCGGATCGTGGGTTGAATCCGGCACAACGCAATCGGAACGCGGCTCTCCTCAAGGCGAGCGGCTTCGAGGATGCACCGGCTCTGACGGTGCAATCGACCGACGGCGAAATCCCCCAGGGCAGGGAACTGAGCTTCGCCTGGCTCACCGGCACGGTGATGACCGGGCTCACCAGCGTCCTCCTGATGGGCGCCGCGCTCTACGTTTCCTTCCAGGGCCAGGACACGTTCTCGACGGCCTACGAGGCGCTGCAGATCGTCACACCCGAAACAGGCGACGAATCGACCGGCGACGAGACTGCCAAGGGTGACCGCATCCGGCCGGTCGCGCAGACCCGCTCCGAACGCGAGATTGTCGAAGCCTCGATCCGCGAGCGGGTGGATGGCCGCGACATCATCCGCAAACAGCCCTTCACGCGCATCCGCGCGACGCTCGCGACGGCCGCCACGGCGCTGACCGAGAATGTCCCCGAATATGATCCCGTCGCGATCCTCGAAATCAACCAGGAGCTCGAGGTCGCCGACACGGACGAGCTCGCGAACCCGACCATTTATGGCGCCGAGGTGGAGGGCGAGGTCGCGGTCAAGCTTGCGGCCATGCCGATCTCGCTGGTCCCGCCGCGCGCCATCTCGGATCAGAACGCCGCCGAGTTCGTGCGTCACACGATCGAGAACTTCTTCGGCGACGGCGGCGAGGAAGGCGGCGTCGAGACCGCCGCCCTTGCCTACGCCTCGACCGGTGGCCAGTTGCTCCGCGAACTCGGCATCGTTTCGGGCAACGGCGCGCTGAGCGGCATCGCCGAGAACGTCACCGTGGTTCCGAAGACGACGACCGTGCAGGACGCCGCGCTCGGACGCTCGGAACGCTTCGTGTCGATCCGCGAACCGAGCCCGCTCGTCGACGTGCTGCTGAAGAACGGCTTCGGCGAGAACGAAGCGGAAATGGTCATCGCCTCGCTGCGCAACGTGCTCCTGTCCACGGACATGCCGGCCGGGACCAAGCTCCGCATCCTCATGGGGCCGTCGCGCCAGTCCGACAGGCTGATCCCCTACCGCCTCAGCATCTATTTTCGCGACGCCGCGACGGGCGAGATGAAGCACGCGGCGACCGCCTCGCTCACCGACAAGAACCGTTACGTGCTCGCGATCAAGCCGTCGGACGTCGAGTTCCCCGAGGAGGACACCGAGGAGATCAACGTCGCGAACCTCCCCTCGGTCTATCGTGCCATCTGGGAAACGGCGCGCAAGCACGACATCGACGACGGGACGACGCAGCGAATCATCGCCATGTATGCCTACGATGTCGATCTCACGCGCAAGATCACCGCGGGCGACTCGATCGAGCTGCTGCAAACCGAGCCGGACGCCTCCGGCGACCGCGAGTTGCTCTACGTGAGCCTCAAGCTCGGCACCTCCGTGCGCGAGTTCTTCCGCTTCCGCACCGACGACGGCACAGTCGACTATTACGACCCTTCCGGCGAGACCGGAAAGCGCTTCCTCACCCGCCGGCCGCTCAAGGGCGGCGGCAACCTGCGATCGCGCTTCGGCATGCGCATGCATCCGATCTTCAAGAGCCGCCGCATGCACACCGGCATCGATCTCGCCGCCCCGACCGGGACGCCGATCTACGCTTCGGGCGATGGCGTCGTCGAACGGGCCCAGTGGGTTTCGGGCTATGGCCGATATGTCGAACTCAGGCACGTCAACGGCTTCGAGACCGCCTATGCCCACATGAGCCGGATCGCCGAGGGCATGAAGCCGGGCGCGCGCGTACGCCAGGGGCAGATCATCGGCTATGTCGGTTCCACCGGCAATTCGACCGGGCCGCACCTCCACTTCGAAATCAAAGTCAATGGCCGCCTGGTCGATCCGCTAAGCGTGAAGCTGCCGCGCGACAAACAGCTCGCCGTGCAATACGAGCGCGCCTTCGAGCAGTCGATGCAGCAGATCCGCGAGCTGATGCAGCGCGATCCCGCGCCGATCACCGTCGCCTCGGTCGAGTAGCGTTCCGCTGATCGGGCCGGCAGCGTCGGACGGCAGGAATCGCCATCGCCGACGAACCTAGTCCCGCGCCGCTTCCTTCGTCTCCGGCCGGCCGAGGCGCTTCTCGAGCGTCAGCCATGCGATAAGGCCGGACAGCAGCGCGAGGCCCGCGCACACATAGCAAACCGCAGCAAAGGCCGCATCGGTGGCGGCGATCCGCGCCGCCTCCGCGTCTTGAGGAAGCACAGCATCCGGCGCGACGCCGAAGAAGATTTCGAGCTCGGCGAAGCCTCCGAGCGCGCCGTCGAAAACCGCGCGGATGAGCGCCCCCATCGTCGCGACGGCAAACAGGCCCGCGACCCGCGCCATGGCGTTATTGATGCCCGAGGCAATCCCGGTGTCCTCGTCCTCGACCGAGGTCATCACCGCCGTCGAGAGCGGGGAAACAACGAGCCCCATGCCGATGCCGAACAGGGCATTGAGCGGCAGCAGCACCAGCCACGGCTGGTGGAGCGGCGCGGTGACGCCCATGAGCGCGAAGGCGATGGCGACGAGCACGGAACCGGCTGCAATCATCGGGCCGGGTCCCACTTTGTCGGCGAGACGCCCCGCCCACGGCGAAAGCACCGTGAGTGCGATGCCGAGCGGCAGCAGTAGAAGCGCGGCATCCGCCGGGGTCGCTCCCCAGCCGGCGATGACCGTCATCGGCATAAAGAAGGTGATCGCCGCAAGCGCGAAATAGAGCGCGAAGGTAAGGCCCTGCGCTCCCGAGAAACTGGCGCGCCGGAAGAGCCCGAGCGGCATCATCGGATACGATGTCCGCGCCTCCCAGAAGACAAAGCCCAAAAGGACGAGGGCGCCGCCGCCGGTGAAGAGCAGCGTCTGCGAAATCGCACCGCCCTCGGCATCGCCCGTGAGGCCGAAGGCCATGAGGAAGAGCCCGACAGTCGCGAGGATTCCGCCCGCGACATCGAGCCGGCGGCCGGCCGCAGGCTCGTCGGCCGGGACGAGGCCGAGCAGCATCGCGAGCGCGATGCCCCCCAACGGCAGGTTGATCGCAAAGACCAGCCGCCAGCTCCAGTCGCCCAGCCAGGTCAGGAGCAGACCGCCCAGCACCGGCCCGAGGACCGTCGTCAGAGACGAGGCCGCGGCCCAGGTGCCGATGGCCCGGCCGCGTTCCGCCTTGGGATAGGCCTTGGCGATGATGGCAAGGCTCGCCGGCACCATGAAGGCCGCGCCGAGACCCTGCACGGCCCGCGAGACGATCAGAAAGAATGGGTCCGGCGCGATTGCGCAGACGGCGGAGGCGGCAACGAAGAGCGCGATGCCGGCGGCGAAGACGTTGCGCACGCCGAAGCGGTCGCCCGCCGCACCGCCGATCAGCAGCAGCGAGGAAAGGAACAGCAGGTAAGCGTTCGAGACCCACTGCGCGTCGGCGAGCGTCGCACCGAGGTCGGCCCGGATCGACGGTACGGCGATCGAGACGACGCTGCCGTCGATGAACCCCATCGAGGAAGCGAGGATCGCCGCAACCAGAACGTAGGGGCGCCGCTCTTTGGGGCAGAAAGCCGACGATGCGGCGGCCGTGGCGGCGGAGTCGCTCATGGACAACCTCTACGCCCCTCCGCCGCCTGCCGCTAGCCGCACCGGTGGCTTATTCGCTGGGACAGTAGACGAGCATCTCGTTGCCGCCCGGCTCGCGGAAATAGAAGCGCTGTCCGCCCGGATAGTCGTAGGCCGGCCGCGTGATCGTACCGCCCGCGGCCTCGATGGCCCGCTGCGCGGCCGCGATGTCGTCGGTACGAATGCCGATCAGCGGGGCGGCACTCCGATCGCCGCCGTCGGTGAGGCCACCCAGCACGCCGGCTTCGATGATCTCGGCGTAGGCCGGCCCGTAGTCCTTGAAGCTGAATCCGAAGGCATTGGCGAGGAACCGGCGGCTCGCTGCCATGTCAGTGGTCCCGAGTTCGAAATAGTCGACGACGAAGCTGGGCATCGTCCGGCCTTTCTTGCTGCATTGTTCGTGTTTTGTTCTAGCAGCCACACGGGCGGGCCGCAATGCGCGGAGACCGCCGGACACCACCCTGCGCAACGATTCCTGGCGCGGATCGAGGCGCAGGCAAGTGATACCCGCACCGGCAATGTAGATTCCCGGGGGGTGCTCCTTGTCGCATGAGCAGGTAGGGGATTGTCGCCCACCCGATCAGCAACGGAGAGTAACGACATGCGCTATTTCATGAGCATCATGCCGCCGGCCGACCTGAAGCCGGGCGACGTTCCGCAGGGCCTGATGGACTCCATGGGTCCCTGGCTCGACAAGCGCCTCAAGGATGGCAAACTGATTTCGACCGGCGGCCTCAAACCCGCAACGGAAGGCAAGCGTCTCGCTGGACATGGCGGCAGGGTCAAGGTCACCGACGGCCCGTTTGCGGAAGCCAAGGAAGTCGTCGGCGGCTACGCCGTTTTCGAGGCGCCGGACCTCGACGCGGCGACGGCGCTGGCCGCCGAATTCCTGCAACTGCACATCGACAACGGGCTCAACAACGTCACGCTCGAGCTGCGCGAGATCGCCGGCGGCGCGAACTACTGATCGCTCACTCGTCGTGCTGGCTGTTCATCCAGCGTTTGACGTGCGGAATGCGCGGGACGATTACCGCATAGACCGACGCGATGACCGCGATGACATACCAGCCGACACCGATCGCCATGCCGACGGCCGCCGCGAACCAGATCGCCGCGGCGGTTGTCAGGTTGCGGATCGTGTTGTTCTCGCTCTTCAGGATCATGCCGGCGCCGAGGAAGCCGACGCCGGACACCACCTGCGCCGCGATGCGGGCCGGGCTGTTCGGGTCGGCGGCGGCGGAGATGAAGGTGAAAAGACACGCGCCCGCCATGACGAAGCAATGCGTGCTGATCCCCGCCGGCTTGTTGCGCAGCTCGCGCTCGACGCCGATCACGGTGCCGAGGAGCAGGCAAAGACCGAGCCTGACCGCAAACTCGGCCTCAAGGCCGCTCAACCACTCCGGCATCCAGACCCCCCGGGCATCCCGCGGCTTGCCTGATGCAATAGGCGTAGATTCGCCCTGCCGCGTCAAAGGGGCGAACGAAAGGGGCCGGTCCTGCGACCGGCCCCTCGCGATTGGTGCGAAGCGATGCCTTAAGCTGCCGCGTCGACCTCGCCGGCCGCCTCGTTCGGCACGATGACGAGCCCCTCGAGCTCGGCATCGACGGTGACCGTCTGCCCGTCTGCAATCCGGCCCGCAAGAATCTCCTCGGCGAGCTTATCCTGCAACTCACGCTGGATGGCCCGCTTCAACGGCCGCGCGCCGTATGAGGGATCGTAGCCCTCGAGCGCCAGCCACTCGCGCGCGCCCGGCGTGAGAGTGAGCGTAATATCGCGTTCGTCGAGCAGCCGTTCGAGCCGCTTGAGCTGGATGTCGACGATGGCGCCCATGTGCTCGCGCTCGAGCCGGTGGAAGACGATGATGTCATCCACGCGGTTGAGGAACTCCGGCCGGAACGCGGCCTTGACCGCATCGAGCACCTTGCCCTTGACGCTGTCGACGCTCTCGCCCTCGCCAAGCTGGACGAGATACTCCGAACCGAGGTTCGACGTCATGACGATGATGGTGTTGCGGAAATCCACGGTCCGCCCCTGCCCGTCAGTCAGCCGCCCATCGTCGAGTACCTGGAGCAGGACGTTGAAGACATCCGGGTGCGCCTTCTCGATCTCGTCGAACAGCACGACCTGATAGGGCCGGCGCCGCACCGCCTCGGTAAGAACGCCGCCCTCGTCGTAGC
>CAYRNE010000170.1:0-6583 GCA_964425245.1 uncultured Devosia sp. | reverse complement strand
TGGCCCCAGCGCAGGAACTCGTAGCGCTCCCCGTTCCGCTCGTATTCGAGCTCGACATTGGCCTTGAACGACAGCGGCGAGCCGAACGAGTCCACCATGACGGAATGGTCGATGACGAGGTCGACCGGCACCAGCGGGTTGACCTTCTGCGGATCGGCGCCGAGTGCCGCGGTGGCATCGCGCATGGCGGCGAGATCGACGACCGCGGGAACGCCGGTGAAATCCTGCATCAGGACGCGCGCCGGGCGGTAGGCGATTTCGTGTTCGGAGGTCCGCGTCTTGAGCCAGTCGGCGACAGCGAGGATGTCCTCACGGGTAACGGTGACGCCGTCCTCGAACCGCAGAAGATTCTCGAGCACGACCTTCATGGAGGTCGGCAGCCGCATGACCCCGTTGAGCCCGTTCTTCTCGGCTGCCTCGAGCGAGAAGTAGACGTAGTCCTGGCCCCGCACCTTGATGAGTGAACGGGACTTGAAGCTATCGAGGGACTTGGTCACGGCTGGCCCTTACTGCTGGCGTTAGCGGGGCGGCCCTCGTTGCCGGGCGGCTGCCGAACGGAGCCCGCGGGTGGAGGGTCAGTCTGGAAGGGTTCCAATCTTTGGCGGCCTTATAGCGAACCAACTTCCCGCTTGCCAGCCCGGACTTGCGTTCACTAGGAGAGCCGCATGACCCCGCCGAACGCGCCGCTTGAGCCCGCTGTCGAGGTGGCCGGCCTGGCCGTCAGGCGAGGCGGCAGGCTGCTCGTCACCGATTTCACGCTCCGCCTCCGGTCCGGCCATGCGCTCCTGCTGCGCGGCCCCAACGGCGCCGGAAAAACGAGCCTGCTGCTGACGCTCTTCGGCGCCATTCGCCCGGCGGCCGGAACGATCGTGACGCGCGGCGCAGACCGTGACGCGCGGCCGGCGACAGGGATGCATTTCATCGGGCACCGGCCGGCCGTGAAATCGCGGCTGACGGTCGCCGAGAACCTCGACTTCTGGGCGAGGCTCAACGGCAAAAGCGGCGAGCCGGTCCCCCTCGCGCTAGAGCGCGTCGGGCTTGGCGGACTCGGTGCGGTCGACGCCGGTCATCTCTCGGCGGGCCAGACCCGGCGGCTGGCGCTGGCGCGGCTGCTCGTCTCGAATCGGCCGATCTGGCTTCTGGATGAACCGACGGCGGCACTCGACGACGAAGGCGCGGCAACGGTCGGCCGCCTCATCGACGCGCATCGGGCCGGCGGCGGGATCGTCATCGCCGCAACGCACCAGGATATCGCGCTCGCAACGCCCGCGCAGACGCTGTCGCTCGCGAGGTCGCCGTCGTGATGGCCTTTGCCGCCCTCGTGGTCCGCGACATCAGGCTCGCCTTCCGCGGCGGCGGCGAGGTGCTGACGCTCGTTCTCTTCTTTGCGATGGTGGGTGTTATCGTTCCCTTTGCCATCGGGCCGGACCGCGCGCAGCTCGCGCGGCTCGCGCCGGGTATCGTCTGGATCGCCGCCTTTCTCGCCATGCTGCTCGGGCTCGACCGGCTCTTCCGCGCCGATGACGAGGATGGTTCGCTTCTTCTCTTCCGGGGCGGCACGATCCCGCTCGAGGCGGTGGTTGCCGCAAAAGTGAGCGCGCACTGGCTGCTGACCGCGTTGCCGCTGATCCTTGCCTCCCCGCTGCTTGCGGTCCTGCTCTCCATGAGCGTGGAGACCTGGGGCGGTACGGTGCTGTCGCTGCTGCTCGGCACCCCGGCGCTTGCCGCCTTCGGCGGCATCGGCGCGGCGGTGACGGTCGGCCTCAGGGGCGGCGGGCTGATCGGCCCGGTTCTGCTCGTCCCCATCGCGATCCCGGTCCTGATCTTCGGGGTCGGGGCGATCGCCGGGCTGGCAACGGGACAGGCGCTGCTGCTGCTCGCCGCGCTCAGTCTGTTTGCCTGCGCGCTTTCGCCCTTCGCCGCCGCGCTTGCCTTGCGCACGGCCGAAGACTAGATCAGCCCAAATGGCCGTCTCCGCCCCGCTCAAGCAGCCGAACTGGTTCGGCCGCCTTGCCAATCCCGGCGCCTTCCTGCGCTGGTCGGGACCCCTCGTCGTCCCGCTCGCGGTCGCGACGGCGCTGACATTCGCCGTAGCCATCTGGCTCGTGGGCTTCGTCTCGCCCGACGAGACCGAGAACGTCGGATCGACGCTGCGCATCCTCTATGTCCACGTCCCCAACGCCTGGCTCAGCCAGTTCGTCTACGGCGTCATGGCGGTCGCCGCGCTCGGCTCGCTGGTCTGGCGGCATCCGCTGGCCGATGTCGTCAACAAGGCGGCCGCCCCGCTCGGCGCGGCCTTCACCGCGCTCGCGCTCTATACCGGCTCACTCTGGGGCCGCCCCACCTGGGGCACGTTCTGGGAGTGGGACGGGCGCATGACCTCGACGCTGGTCCTCTTGCTCCTCTATCTCGGCATCATCGCGCTCTGGCGCGCCTTCGACGACCAGCTCCGCGCAGGCCGCATCGTCGCGGTCGTGACGCTGGTCGGCGCCGTCAATATCCCGATCATCAAGTTCTCCGTCGACTGGTGGCAGACCCTGCACCAGCCCTCGAGCGTCTTCGTTGCCGGCGGCCCGCGCATGGCCCCCGAGGTGCTGTGGCCGCTGCTTGCGATGGTCCTGGCCTTCACGCTGCTGTTCGTCACGCTGCATGTCGTCGCGATCCACACCGAGATTCTGCGCCGCCGCGCCGACACCATGTCGCGGCAGGCAGCGGCGGGAGGCGAGGCATGATCGACCTCGGCCCGCACGCCGTGTTCATCGTCTGGTCCTATCTCGGAGTCGCGATCCTCATCACACTCATCGTCGCCTACCTCGTCTGGGACCGCAACCGCGTGAATGCCCGCCTCAGGGCGCTCGAGGAACGGGGCATCCGGCGGCGCTCCGGCGGGACGGCCGAGTGAAAGGCCCGCTGCGCTTTCTGATTCTGCTCCTGCCGCTCGTGGTCCTCGTGGCCCTCGTCGCGGTCTTTGCCACGGCGATCGACCGAGATCCCAATCTCGTGCGCTCGGTGCTGATCGACAAGGCGGCGCCAGCCTTCGAACTGCCGCCGCTCGAGGGCACCGGGCAGCCGGGCTTCGATACCGCGGCACTGCGGGGCGAGGTGACCGTCGTCAATGTCTTTGCGAGCTGGTGCATCCCCTGCCGGGACGAACACCCGCTTCTCGTCACCCTGAAGGAACGGAGCGGCGTCAGGCTCTTCGGAATCAACCAGAAGGATGCACCCGGGAACGCGCGCGCCTTCCTCGACGAGCTCGGCAATCCCTACGATGCGATCGGCGTCGATGCGAACGGCCGCGTCTCGATCGACTGGGGTGTCTACGGGGTACCGGAAACATTCGTCGTCGACGCCGCGGGCGTCATCACCTTCAAGCACGTGGGCCCGATAAACCCAAGAACGCTGGAAACCGAGATCCTCCCCGCGATCGCCGAGGCGAGCGGCGCCTGAGGCCCGGAACCGCAGCGGCCCGCCGGCCGTTTCGGCTGCCGAAGGTGGCGCGACGCCACGCCAGAGAGGAGGACCCCATGCAGACCCCAGGCAATCCGCTGTCCCGTATCAGCGAGGGCATGAAGGTGTTCGATCGTCTGCACAACGAGATCGGCACCGTGGACCGCGTGCAGATGGGCGACGACGATCCCTCGACGGTCGAGGTCGAAGCCCGGCAGCCCGCCGACCTGCCGGAGCGCGAGGACAGCCTCATCGACAGCATCGCCGAGGTCTTCTCCCCGGACGCGCTGCCCGAGGAAGTGCGCGAGCGGCTGCTGCAGCAGGGCTTCGTGCGGATCGATTCGTCAGGGCTCTTCGCCGCCGACCGCTACGTCCTGCCCGACCAGATCATGTCGGTCTCGGGCGACACGGTGACGCTGAACGTCAGCCGCGAGGAACTGGTGAAGCACCACTGAGGCAGGCGACGCCCTATTCCGAAGCCGCCGCCGTCTGCGCCGGCGGCTTTTCCTGCGGCGCGTAGTCCCTAAGCACCGGCAGCTGGAACAGCGAGAAGACCACCGTCAGGGGCATGATGCCCCAGACCTTGAAGGCGACCCAGAGGTCGTTGGCGGCCTTGGGCTCGGCCATCAGCGCATCGGCTCCGCGCCAAACGATTTCGTTGAGCGCGGCGAGCACGAAGAAGAACAGCCCCCAGCGCCAGGTGAGAATCCACCAGCCCCTGTCCCTGAGCCGGTAGACGTCGCCGAAGACATAGCGCAGCAGCGATTGCCCGAAGAGCAGCCCGCCGAGCAGCACGCCGCCGAACAGCGCGTTGACGATCGTCGGCTTCATCTTGATGAAGGTCGCGTCCTGGAAGACGAGGGTCAGCGTGCCGAAGATCAGGACGACGAGGCCGGTGACCAGCGGCATGACCGCGACGCGCTTGAGCAGCAGCCAGCTCAGCACCAGAGAGACCGCCATCGCCAGCATGAACACGGCCGTCGCGAAGATGATCGGCTGGCTGAACCAGCCGCTGAGCAGCGGGCTTGCCTCCAGCCAGCGCTCGCCCAGCGCATTGACGGTGAAGAAGACCACGAGCGGCCCGAGTTCGAGCGCGATCTTGATCAGCTGCGGCTTGAGTTCGGCCCAGTTGACCTGATCCTCGAGCTTGGTGTCCTCGCTTGCCATCACCCTGTCCCTGCTATCGCCGCGGCGAAATCCGCCGCCTCGAACGTCTCGATGTTCTCGACGCCCTCGCCGACGCCGATGAAGTGTACCGGAAGACCGAACTTCTGCGCCACCGCAACGAGAATGCCGCCGCGCGCGGTGCCGTCGAGCTTGGTCATCACGAGCCCGGTGACGCCGGCACGTTTACCGAAGATTTCGACCTGATTGAGGGCATTCTGCCCGGTTGTGGCATCGAGCGTCAAAAGCGTCGCGTGGGGGGCTTCCGGATCGAGCTTCTTGATGACCCGGATGAGCTTTTCGAGTTCGCCCATCAGCTCGTCGCGGTTCTGGAGCCGCCCCGCGGTATCGATGAGGAGCACGTCCACGCCTTCGGCCGCGGCACGCTCCATCGCCTCGTAGGCGAGCCCGGACGCGTCGGAGCCGGCAGGCCTCGTCACGACCGGGGCGCCGACACGGTCGCCCCAGACCTGCAACTGCTCGATGGCCGCAGCTCGAAACGTGTCGCCGGCCGCGAGCATCACCTTCTTGCCCTCGGCCCGGTACAGGCCGGCGAGCTTGCCGATGGTCGTCGTCTTGCCCGTGCCGTTTACGCCGACCATGAGGATAACGAAGGGCTTGCGGCCCGGGTCGACGACGAGCGGCCGGGCGGCCGGCGCGAGCACCGCCTCGATCTCGCGGGCGAGTACGGCGCGCACTTCCTCGGGAGCAATGTCGCGCTCGAAGCGTTCGCGCCGCAGCGTCTCGATCACCGCCGAGGCGGTATCGATCCCGAAATCGGCCTGGATGAGCAGATCCTCGAGCTCGTCCAGCATGGCCTGGTCGAGCTTCTTTTTGGTGAAGACCGCCCCGATCCCTTGCGTAAGCTGGTCCGAGGAACGCCTAAGCCCGCTCGTCAGCCGCTGGAGCCATCCTTGCTGTGGCGGTGCGGCCGCCGCACCGGCGCTCCCGGCTTCGACGCGCTCGACATATTCGGGGGTTGTCTCGGGCGGCCCGGGGGGCGGCTCCCGGCCCGCCGGGGCGGGCGGGCGACCGAAAAGCCGGTCCACGAGGCTCGGTTTCCTCTCGCTCATGCCGGCCCTTGGCTGCGCCTGCGCTTGCCGTCGTTGCGCTCGGCGGCGCGCTTCACGATGTCTTCGCCGGACGGCGCCTCGTCGTCGTCGATTTGGTCTTCGTTCTCGAGCCTGCGCTCGATAGCCTTTTCGCCGCCGGTCTTGCGCTTGGGCTTCATGAACCCGCGCGCAATGGCGGGATGCAGGTTGTCGATCATGCCGCTCTCCTGGGCGGAGCGCCGATCAGGCCGGACGCTTCGGCGCCCGCGATCTCGATTTCGACGATTTCGCCCGGCCTCAGGGGCGAAAGCCGCACCGGCACGAACTGTTCCGTGCGCCCGATTTGATCGCCTTCGACCAGCACGCGCTCCCTCGCTCCCACGCGGCTGCTGCAGAAGTCACGGAAGCGTCGCTCACCGGCGGCGCGCAGCAGCGCCGCCCGGTTGCGCGCGGTGCGCCGGTCGACCTGCGGCATCCGGGCTGCCGGTGTCCCCGGGCGCGGCGAGAACGGGAAGACGTGGAGAAAGGTGAGCCCGGCCTCGTCGACGATCCGGAGCGTGTTCTCGAACATCGCCTCGGTTTCCGTCGGGAAGCCGGCGATGATGTCGGCGCCGAAAACGATCTCCGGCCGGATGGCACGGAACCGCTCCACGACCGCCAGAGCCTCGTCCCGCGAGTGCCGCCGCTTCATGCGCTTGAGGATCAGGTCGTCGCCCGATTGCAGGCTGAGATGCAGGTGCGGCATCACGCGGTCGGACCCTATGACGTCATAGAATGCCGGATCCGCCTCGATGGAATCGATCGAGGAGATGCGCAGACGCGGCAGATCGGGGACGTGGCGCAGGATCGCCTGCACGAGCTTGCCCAGCGTCGGCGACCTGGGAAGGTCGGGCCCGTAGCTCGTGATGTCGACACCGGTC
>CAYRNE010000169.1:0-6611 GCA_964425245.1 uncultured Devosia sp. | reverse complement strand
CCGGTCGTCACCTACGTCAACACCTCGGCCGCGGTGAAGGCGGTGACCGACGTCTGCTGCACGTCCTCGAATGCGCTCGACATCGTCGAGAAGGTGCCGGGCGACACCGTGATCATGATCCCCGACCAGTTCCTCGCCCAGAATACGGCCAAGAAGACCAGCAAGAAGATCATCACCTGGGCCGGCGCCTGCGAGGTGCACGAGACGTTCACCGCGGCAGACATCGCCGAACTGCGGCAAGCCTATCCCAACGCCAAGATCATCGCGCATCCTGAGTGCCCGCCCGAGGTGATCAGCGCCGTCGACTTTTCGGGGTCGACCGCGGCGATGATCAACTGGGCGAAGACGGAGCAGCCGCCGCGCGTCGTCATGGTCACCGAGTGCTCGATGGCCGACAACGTCGCGGCCGAGGTGAGGAACGTCGAATTCCTGCGCGGCTGCAACATCTGCCCGCACATGAAGCGCATCAATCTGGAGAACGTGCTCTGGTCGCTCCATACGATGACCGAGGAAGTCACCGTTCCCGAGCACATCATCCCGCCTGCCCGCGCCGCCGTCGAGCGGATGATCGAATACTCGAGGAAGGGCGACTGATCGCCGGCTTTCCTATACGGATCGCTACTGACATCCCCCGCACAAATGCGTAGTTTGCACGCCGTCGCATCGGCTGCGAGGATCGTGCAGGTGGGCGGGGACGAGGACGACGACGGACTGCCCGGCTTTTCCGAGTCCGCGAGCGTTTCGGAGCTCGAGACGGTGGTAAGGAGGATGGACGATGCAGCCCTGCTCCATAGCTATGGCGTGCTGAGCAATGTGAAGCTGATCCGGCCTTCGCTCTGGCTGGAGGCGATCGAGAATGAGGTCAGGGCCCGCGGCCTCCGGACCCTGAATTGATGCCCGCACACGACAACATCCTGTCCGCCGACGGTGCGTTGATCGTCGGAGCGGGCCTCGCGGGACTTTTCTGCGCGCTGAAGCTGGCGCCGCGGCCGGTGACCGTCCTCTCGCCCAAGCCGCTCGGCGCCGGCGCCTCCTCGGCGTGGGCGCAGGGCGGCGTCGCCGCGGCGGTCGGCCCCGGCGACAGCGCCCATGCCCATGCGCTCGACACCGAGCGGGCGGGCGGCGGCATCGTCGACGAAGTGATCGCGGAATCGGTTACCGCCGAGGCGGCCGCGCGGATCGAGGACCTGGCGCGGTGGGGAACCCCCTTCGACCGCGATGCAGAAGGCCGCTACGTCCTTTCCCGCGAGGCAGCGCATTCGATGAACCGCGTCGTCCGCGTCGAGGGCGACCGCGCCGGTGCCGCGATCATGCAGGCGCTGATTGCCGAGGTCCGCAAGACGCCCTCGATCCGGATCGTCGAGGGCATAACGGCGGTCGATCTCGCACGCGCCGACGGCCGCGTTGTCGGCGTCTTCTGCCGCAAGCTCGGCGACCGCTACATCGAGCCGGTTTACCTCCGCGCCCGCGCCACGGTGCTCGCCGCCGGCGGCCTCGGCGGGCTCTATGCCGTGACCACCAATCCACCCGGCGTCCGGGGCCATGCCATGGGCATGGCAGCCCGGGCGGGCGCCGTGATCGCCGACCCCGAATTCGTGCAGTTCCATCCGACGGGCATCGCGACGGGTGCCGACCCGGCGCCGCTCGCGACCGAAGCGCTGCGCGGCGAAGGCGCCATCCTCATCAACGACCTCGGCGAACGCTTCATGACGGCGATTCATCCGGACGCCGAGCTTGCACCGCGCGACATCGTCGCCCGCGCCAACCACCGCCAGATCGCCGCCGGCCGCAGGGTCTTTCTCGACACGCGGCAGGCGATCGGCGAGCGCATCCTCACCGATTTCCCGACGGTCGCGGGCTATTGCAGGGAGGCCGGCATCGATCCGGTCACCCAGCCCATTCCGGTGGCGCCGGCCGCTCACTACCACATGGGCGGCGTCGCCATCGACGAGACCGGCCGGTCCTCACTCCCCGGCCTCTGGGTCTGCGGCGAAGCCTCCTCCTCCGGCCTGCACGGCGCGAACCGCCTCGCCTCCAACTCGCTGCTCGAGGCGACGGTCTATGCCGCCCGCATCGCAGCCGACATTGGCGGCCTCGAGCCGGTCCGCAACCTGCTGCCGTTCCCGGGCATCGCCTGGGACGAAGCGGAGGGCGAGGCCTTCGAACAGAACCTGCGCCGCCTCGAGCCGGTGCAGAAGCTCCGCCGCACGATGACGGATCTGGTCGGCGTCGAACGCGACGCGGCGGGGCTCAGGGAGGCGCTCAGGATCATCGCCGACCTCGAGGCGAAAGCGAAGGGCGTCACGCGCTCCTTCCTCAACATGACGACCTCGGCGACGCTGGTCGCGGCCGCCGCGCTCAAACGCACCGAGAGCCGCGGCGGGCACTACCGCACCGATTTCCCCGAAGCCGATCCTGCCTGGGGCCACCGCACGATGATGACGCTCGACGAGGCGCTGGCCATCCGCGCCTCCGCCTGACGTTACGTGACCGAGGCGGCCGCCAGCGCCGCGTCGACTTCGGCGCGGTCGGGCGGATGGCACCCCTTGTGCGCGCAATTGAGCCCGGCAACCACCGCCCCGAACAGCAGCACCTCGGCAAGCGCCGTCGCGTTGAGCGCCGCGAGGTGGCCCGGCCTGAGCTTGCCCCGCTCGCTCAGGATCGTGAGGAGGCCGGCCATCAGGCTGTCTCCCGCCCCGACGGTATCGCCGAAGACCGGCGGCGCGTAGATGCCGGCCCTCGCACTGCCCATGCGCGAGAAGGCGACCGATCCCTCCTCGCCGAGTGTCACGACGACCAGTTCGCAATTGGGGCGGCCGAGGAGGTCCCTCGCGTGCTCCTCGATTGACTTGCCGGCGTCGAGGGCAAGAAGGTCCTCGCGGCTGAGCTTCACAAGATGCACGAGGTCGAGGAACCGGCCGAGCCGCGACTGATAAGCCGGAAAATCGTCGACGAGCGAGGGCCGCACATTGGGGTCCATCGAGAGCGTCGCGCCGCGCGCCGCCGCCTCGCGCGCCACCGTGAGCCAGGCCTCCGCGTCCTCGGGATCGATGGCGCAGAATCCACCGATCTGGAACAGCGCAGGGGTCCCGGGAAGCGCCGCCACAAGTTCTTCGGCGGTGAAGGCCCGATCCGCGCCGCGATAGAATTCGTACTGCGCCTCCATTTTCTCGTTGAGCGTCACGACGGCGAGCGTCGTCGGCGCCGTGACTCGCTCGGCCAGCATGATGCCGGCGCCGGCCTGCGTGAGCCCGCGTGCGAGGAGGTCTCCGAAACCGTCGCGGCTGATCGGACAGAGGAAACCCGTTTCGTTGCCGAGCCGCGCAAGCGCAATGGCGCAATTGAAGGGAGAGCCGCCGGCATGGGCGGTCATCCTGAGGACGCCATCGGAACGCGGCGGCTCCTGCACCAGATCGATGAGACTCTCGCCCCCGACGACGAACATTGGGCCCTTCCTCGATGCTGGAGGAACCCGTTACAATAGGCTCCCGCCGATTCAAAGGGGCGTCGGGCCACCGGCGCGAAGGGCGAAGCGTTTCGCTTCGCGGGAGAATTCACGACGAGGTGCCCCGTCCGGAGCACCGCAAGAGGGACATCATGACGACGACGACGCTGCGCTGGGGCATCATCGGTCCCGGCGGCATTGCCAGGGCATTCACCGCCGGGCTCGCCCAATCCCGCAACGGCCGGCTCGTCGCCATCGCGACGCGGGACACGAGCAGACCCGGTCTTGCCGAGGCTTTTCCCGGCGCCCGCGTGCATTCGGGGTATCAGGCGCTGCTCGAGGACCCCGAGGTGGATGCGGTCTACATCGCAACCCCGCACCCCTCGCACCCCGAATGGGCGATCAAGGCGGCCGAGGCAGGCAAGCACGCGCTCGTCGAAAAGCCGATCGGGCTCAGCGCCTTCGAGGCGGACGCGGTCTTCCATGCTCACCGCAAGGCCGGCACCTTCGTCGGCGAAGCCTTCATGTACCGGCTCCATCCGCTGACCCGGAAGCTCGGCGAACTCGTCGCCTCCGGCGCGGTCGGCGAGATACGCATGATCCAGTCGAGCTTCGGCTTCCAGATGCCGGCGTTCGATGCCGGCCACCGGCTCTTAGCCAACGATCTCGCGGGCGGCGCCATTCTCGACGTCGGCGGCTACCCGGTGTCGATGTCGCGCTTCATCGCCGGCGCCGCGGCGGGCAAGCCGTTTCTCGATCCGGTGAAGGTCGCCGGGACCGCCCACCTCGGAGCGGAGCGCACGGACGAATGGTCGGCCGCAACGCTGACCTTCGATAACGGTATCATTGCGCAGGTTTCGTGCGCCGTGTTCGTTAAACTCGACAACGTGCTGCGCATCCATGGCGCCACGGGACGCATCGACGTACCCGACTTCTGGTTTGCGGGCGGTAGCCCCGGCGCCGGCGGACCCGGCCGCATTGCCATCGTCCGCCCCAACGGTGCGCGCGAGGAGACCGACCTCGGCGAGACGCGGCACCTCTATTCGTTCGAGGCCGACGCGGTGGCCGAGGCCGTTGGCGCGGGACGGCAGGAATTCGATGCGCCGGGCATGACCTGGGCCGACAGCCTGGGCAACCTGCGGGTGCTCGACAAGTGGCGCCGCGAAGCCGGACTGCTCTACGACATCGAGACCGCCGCGCGCCGCACGCAGACGATCGCCGGACGTCCGCTCTCAAAACGCGGCACCAGGATTCCCGAGCGAACCATTCCGGGGCTCGGCAAGCCCGCCTCGATCGTCGCCATGGGCTTCGAGGACTTCCGGTCCTTCGCCTCGGGAGCGATTCTGCTCGATGCGTTCTGGGAGGCGGGAGGCAACCTCTTCGATACCGGCTGGATCTACGGCGAAGGATTTACCGAGAAGCTCCTCGGCCAATGGATGAAGAGCCGGGGGACGCGGGAAGAATCGGTGGTCATCGGCAAGGGTGCCCATTCGCCGCTCTGCTACCCCGACGTCATCGGCAAACAGCTCGCGGAATCGCTTGACCGGCTCCAGACGGACTACGTCGACGTCTATTTCATGCACCGCGACAATCCGGCTGTGCCAGTCGGCGAGTTCGTGGACGCGATGGATGCCGAGTTCCGGGCCGGACGCATCCGCGGCATCTTCGGCGGCTCCAACTGGACGATGGAGCGGATGGACGAGGCGATCGCTTATGCCGAGAAGCACGGCAAGCAGAAGCCCGCAGCTCTGTCCAACAACTTCGCGCTCGCTGAAATGCTGGTACCGATCTGGGATGGCTGCGTGACGTCGTCGACCGACGCGTGGAAGGAGTGGCTGAAGCGACGCCAGATGCCGAACTTCTCGTGGTCGAGCCAGGGCCGCGGGTTCTTTACCGACCGCGCCGGGCGCGACAAGCGCGACAATCCGGAGCTGGTTCGGACCTGGTACTCGGAAAGCAATTTCGCCCGCCGCGACCGCGCCATCGAACTCGCCCGCAAGCTCGGCAAGAGCCCGATCCATGTCGCCCTCGCCTATGCGCTGGCGCAGCCGTTCCCCTCGATTCCGCTGATCGGCCCGCGCACGCTCGGCGAGCTCGACGACAGTCTCGAGGCGATCGGGATCCGTCTCACACCTGAAGAGGTCAGCTGGCTCGAAAGCGGCTCCTGACGGTGGCGCCCCGGGCGAAAACTGCGGCAAACCGGGAGATCGTCCCGCTTGGCTGTTGACCTCGCGCCGGGCGAGTGCTTTTTGACCCTGTGGCGCCGAAGGACGGCCAGACGAACCGCCCAGTGCCAGGGGGACGACGTTTGCAAGCACTGGCTCTCCTCACCCGCGTCGTCAGTGCGCTCAACCGGGTGGTCGGGCTGACGCTGAGCTGGCTTTCGCTGGCGACAGTGCTCGTCTGCTTCACCGTCGTCGTCGAACGTTACTTCTTCAACACGACCCAACTCTGGATGCAGGACCTCTACGTCTGGCTCGCGGGCGCGATGTTCACCGGCGTCGCCGGTTTCGCCATGCTCCGCGACGATCACGTGCGGGTCGACATCTTCTACCGTCCCTGGTCGGCGCGCGGCAAAGCCATTGCGGACCTCATCGGCGTCGTCGTCTTCCTGCTGCCCTTCGTGACCGTCGTCGCCGTTTACGGGTGGCCGTTCGTTGCCCGTTCGTGGCGGCTTTTCGAGGGCTCATCCAACGTCGGCGGCATGCCGGGACTGTTCATACTGAAAAGCTTCATTCTGGTGTTCTGCGTGCTGGTGGGTCTGCAGGGTATCGCCTGGGCCAGCCGCTCGATTCTGGTCCTCGCGGGCAGGGAGGACCTGCTCCCCGAAGAGCTGCGCTACAGCCAGGGGGAGCCGGCCAAGTGAGCCCGACCCTCATCGGCGAAATTCTCTCCGGCCTGATGTTCTTTGGCGTCATCGGCACGCTTCTGCTCGGCTTCCCGGTCGCCTTCAGCCTTGCCGGCACCGCGCTGATCTTCGGCCTTGTCGGCTTCGCGCTGGGGGTCTTCGATCCGAGCAATTTCAGCTCGCTCGCCCCTCGCTACATCGGCTTCATGACCAATGAAGTGCTGGTCGCGGTGCCGCTCTTCATCTTCATGGGCGTGATGCTGGAGCGCTCCCGCATCGCCGAGCGCCTGCTGCTCACCATGGGCAAGCTTTTCGGCA
>CAYRNE010000168.1:5100-6612 GCA_964425245.1 uncultured Devosia sp. | reverse complement strand
GCAAGATGGTGCAACTCAGCGTTGCGACGTCCGAAAACTGGCGCGACAAGAACACCGGCGAGCGCAAGGAAAAGACCGAGTGGCACCGGGTCGTCATCTTCAACGACGGCCTCGTCCGCGTCGCCGAGCAATACCTGCGCAAGGGCAGCAAGGTCTATCTCGAGGGCCAGCTCCAGACCCGCAAATGGCAGGACCAGTCGGGCCAGGATCGCTACACGACCGAAATCGTGCTGCAAGGCTTCAACTCGGTCCTCACGATGCTGGACGGCCGCGGCGACAACGACAATGCCGGCACGGGCTTTTCGGCGCCGGTCGAGCGCAATGGCGGCGCCCGCCGTCCGGCGGCGAACGCGCCGGCCTTCGAGCCGGGCGGCATCGACGACGACATTCCGTTCTGACAGCCGGGAGGGGCCGGTTTCCGGCCTCTCGTCCTTACTTCGTGAACGGCACCGTGGCGCGGAGGCTGTCGCCCGACTCCCGGAAGACGACGAGGAAGTCCACCGTCACCTTCTCGCCCGCGAGCGTGATGTCGGCCGTAACGTCGAGGTCGTTGCCCTCCTCGTCCTCGACCGCCTCCCGGAGGTTGAAGACCACGGAGTCGCCGCGCTTGTTGCCGATCGCGACGCCGGTGAAGCCGGCATTTGTCGTCATCGCCGCCTCGAACCGGCGCTTGGCGTCGATATAGGCGAGGGTGCCGTTCACCGAGACGGTGGTTCCCGCCATGGCGCAGCGGCCGGAATAGTTGACCTTGTCCTGGTTGCCCTTGTCGATGGTCATGCGGCAGACCACGGTTTCCTGGCGCGCGCCGGTGACGACGCCGCGGCCCTTCCAGGCGCCGATGTAGGAGTGCAGGAGGTCGACCTCCGCGCGACCGGCCCATGCCGGGGCGGGGGCCAGCATGGCCGCCAGGGCCAGCGTCGCCAGAAGCGCACGCCGGGTTCGGGGTGCAGTCAGTTTCATCTCGCTCCTCCAAGTATCCGAACGAATCGCCCCCCGGCGACCGCGCAAGCGGAATGGGGCGGATTTCTAGGGATTTTCCGCCGTTCCGTCCAGTCACGCCCGGTTGGCGACCGGGCAATGCGGCGGGCCAGGCGACGGCCGCCGGACCAGGCCGGTGCACAGCCCGCTTCGGCGCCCGAAATCCCGGCTCTCCGGCTTGAGAATCGGCACGTCGATGACCACATAGGAGGAAGCCTTCAGGCGGCATTCCGCTGCCGCCGAAACACCAGAATCCCGGGAAATAACAGGGGGCAAAGGCGCCAATTGGGGCTCTCGAACTCGCCCCCGATTCCGGAATCGCCTAAACCGCTCCCAGCATCGGCCGAGAGACCAGACCGACAGTGACAGACACGCCAGAAAGCCAGGGCGCCGCACCGCCGCCTTCAGACATCGTGCCCATCTCGATCACCGAGGAGATGCGCCGGTCCTATCTCGATTACGCGATGAGCGTAATCGTGAGCCGGGCGCTGCCCGATGTGCGCGACGGCCTCAAGCCGGTGCACCGGCGCATCC
>CAYRNE010000168.1:0-5090 GCA_964425245.1 uncultured Devosia sp. | reverse complement strand
CACGAGCAGAACTTCACCTGGAACCGGCCCTACCGCCAATCGGCGACGGTCGTCGGCGACGTGATCGGTCACTACCACCCGCACAGCAACGATGCCGTGTACTTCTCGCTGGTCCGCATGGCGCAGGAGTTTGCGCTGCGTGTCACGCTGGTCGATGGGCAGGGCAATTTCGGCTCGATTGACGGCGATATGCCGGCGGCCATGCGCTACACCGAAGTGCGCATGGAGAAGATTACCGGCTCCATGCTCGACGACCTCGAGAACGAGACGGTCGACTTCAAACCCAACTACGACACGTCGCGCCAGGAGCCGACGGTTCTGCCGGCCCGGTTCCCGAACCTGCTCGTCAACGGGGCGGGAGGTATCGCCGTCGGCATGGCGACGAACATCCCGACCCACAACCTGGGCGAGGTGATCGATGCGACGCTGGCGATGATCGACCGGCCGGCGATCGGCGTGGACGAACTGATGGCGATCATGCCCGGCCCGGATTTCCCGACCGCCGGCATCATCATGGGCCGCGCGGGTATCCGGCAGGCCTACGAGACGGGCCGGGGCTCGATCCTGGTGCGCGGCAAGGTTCACACGGAGGAGATGCGCGGCGGCCGCGAGGCGCTGATCGTCACGGAAATCCCCTACCAGGTGAACAAGGCGGTCATGATCGAGAAGATGGCCGAACTCGTTCGCGACAAGCGGATCGAGGGCATCTCCGATATCCGCGACGAATCCGACCGGCACGGCATCCGCGTCGTCATCGAGCTCAAGCGCGATGCGGTCTCCGACGTTGTGCTCAACCAGCTCTTCCGCTTCACGCCGCTGCAGAGTTCCTTCGGCTGCAATTTCGTCGCGCTCAACGGCGGCAAGCCGCAGCTCATGGGCCTGCGCGAGATCCTCGAGGCGTTTATCGATTTCCGCGAAGAAGTCGTCACGCGCCGCGCCAAGCACCTGCTCAACAAGGCGCGGGACCGCGCTCATGTTCTCGTCGGGCTGGCCGTTGCCGTCGCCAATATCGACGAAGTCATCCGGCTGATCCGGACGTCTCCCGATGCCGCGGCGGCGCGCGAGAGGCTCATGGAGCGTGCGTGGCCGGCGAGCGATGTCTCCGCGCTGATCGCACTGATCGACGACCCCCGCCACCGCATCCTCGACGACGGCACCTTCATGCTGTCGGAGGAACAGGCCCGCGCCATTCTTGCACTGACGCTCTCCCGTCTCACCGCGCTCGGCCGCGACGAGATCGGCGACGAGCTCAACGGGCTTGGCAAGGACATCTCCGACTATCTCGATATCCTCCGCTCGCGCGAGCGCATCATCCAGATCGTCCGGGATGAGCTGGTGGCGATCCGCGACGATTTCTCGACGCCGCGGCTTACGGCGATCGAGGATGCGGCCGGCGACTTCGAGGACGAGGATCTCATCGCCCGCGAAGAGATGGTCGTGACGGTCACCCATGGCGGGTACATCAAGCGCGTGCCGCTCTCGACCTACCGGGCGCAGCGGCGCGGCGGCAAGGGGCGCTCGGGCATGGCTACGCGTGACGAGGACTTCGTCTCGCGGCTCTTCGTAGCCAATACCCATACGCCGGTGCTGTTCTTCTCGTCGCTCGGCCAGGTCTACAGGCTCAAGGTCTGGCGGCTGCCGGTCGGCGAGCCGCAGGCCCGTGGGAAGGCTCTGGTCAACCTCCTTCCGCTCGACGAGGGCGAGCGGATCACCTCGATCGTGCCGCTTCCCGAGGACGAGGCGGAGTGGAGCCGGCACGACGTCATGTTCGCGACCACAACCGGTTCGATCCGCCGCAACAATCTCAGCGATTGCGTGCCGCGCACGAGCCTGGGCAAGCGCGTGATGGAGTTCGACGACGAGCGCCAGACGATCGTCGGAGTCGAGCTCTCCGGCCCGGACGACGACGTGTTGCTGACCAGCGCCCGCGGCCAGTGTGTCCGCTTCCGCGCCACCGACGTGCGCGTATTCGGCTCAGCCGGTTCGACGGGCACGTCCACGGGTGTCCGCGGCATCTCGCTGGCGGCAGGGGACAGCGTCATCTCGATGGCGATCCTGCGGCATGTCGATGCAACTCCCGCGGAGCGTGAGGCATACCTCAAGCAATCGTCCGCGATACGGCGGGCGGCGACCGGCGAGGAGGCCGAGACCGAGCCCGTTTCCGACGATGCCGAGGAGGGCGAGGAAAGCGGGGGCGACCTGACGCTGCCCGAGCAGCGCTACATCGAAATGGGTGCAGCCGAACAATTCGTGCTCACGGTGAGCGAGAGAGGCTTCGGCAAGCGGTCGTCCTCGTACGAGTTCCGCATCTCCAACCGCGGCGGCAAGGGCATCAAGGCAACCGACCAGAGCAAGCGGGCCGAAATAGGCGATCTGGTCGCGGCCTTCCCGGTCGAGAATACGGACCAGATCATGCTTGTGTCCGATGGCGGTCAGCTCATCCGCGTGCCGGTCGACGGCATCCGCTTTGCGAGCCGCGCCAGCAAGGGTGTCCGCATCTTCAAGACCGCCGAGGACGAAAAGGTCGTCTCGGTGGAGCGCATCAGCGAGCCGGAAAACGGCGAGGACGAGAACGGCGGCGGAGACGCCGCCGAGGAATAGTCCCGGCGCGTCTTTTCCCGTTGCCTCCTGCGTGAAATCGTGGCTGGCTGAGTGGACCCGCAGGGCAGCCAGCCATGATCGACCCAGCCATCCTTCTTCCCTACATCGCCGCCTGTTTCCTCTTCTCGATTGTCCCCGGGCCATCGGTGACGATCGTCGTTGCGAACACCCTCGCAGGCGGCACCCGCGCCGGCGCGCTGACGATCCTCGGCACCGAGCTCTCGATGCTCACAATGGTTCTGACCGTTGCGCTGGGCCTTCAGGCGGTGATGGCGCTCGTCTCGGGAGCGTTCGAGATCATCAAGCTCGTTGGCGCCGGCTACCTCGTCTGGATCGGCTGGAAGATGTTCACGTCGCCCGGCATGCCCGAGCTCCGGGGGGCGGGAGAGAAGCTGCCGCTCGGCCGCTATGTGTGGCAGGGGGCGCTGGTCAACTGGTCCAACCCCAAGACGCTGCTCTTTCTCGGCGCCTTCCTCCCCCAGTTCGTCGACCTCGGGCGGCCGGCCTTTGGCCAGATACTCGTGCTGGGCCTGATCGTCATGGCGGTGGCGACGACCACCGACATGTTCTATGCCGTCGTGGCCGGCAGGGCGCGGCAGGTTCTGACAGGGACGCGGGTGCGGCTGATGAACCGCGTCGCGGGTGTCGTCCTGATGCTCGGCGGTCTGTGGCTGGCGTTGCAGAAGCGGGCGTGATCGCCGGCGCTGCGGCAGGAACCCCGCCGCGCCGACCTCGTTACTCTCCCCGACGAAGAAGACTCAGTGGAGAGAGCCATGCCTACAGCAACCGGCCACACCAATGCAATCCGCGCCGAGCGGGTGATCGGCACGGACGTCAAGGATTCCATGGGGAACACCATCGGCAAGATCGAGGACATCGTGCTCGAGAAGACCGACAACAAGATCATGTTCGCGGTCGTCGGCTTCGGCGGGCTTTTCGGGATGGGCGAGAAGTTCCATCCGCTGCCCTGGTCGGTCCTCGACTACGATCCCGACCAGAATGCCTTCGTCGTTCCTTACACCAAGGAGCAGCTCGAGGCGGCCCCGTCCGACACCATTAACGAGCTCACCAAGGACGACGGCCAGCAGGCGCGCAACCGCGCCTTCGACTACTACAAGGTCCAGCCGTACTGGCACTAGTGCCACGTTGACCTCCGGCCGGACGAGGGCGGTGCCGCAAGGTACCGCCCTTTCCGCGTATTGTTTCCGCTTGCTTTCCCATCTGTCCGCTGCCACCCGCTAGAGAGAGCGGGAGGTATTTCGGATGTCTAGAGTTGTCGTCATCGGGGGAAGCGGGCACGTCGGGACTTACCTGATCCCACGCCTCGTCGCGGCGGGTCACGAGGTCGTCAACGTCAGTCGCGGCCGTCGTGCCGCCTATTCGTCCCATGCTGCCTGGGACACGGTCGAAACCGTGGTTCTCGACCGAGATGCGGAGGAGGCCACGGGATCCTTCGGGGATCGTATCGCCGCCCTCGATCCCGACATCGTCGTCGACATGATCTGCTTCACGCTACCGAGCGCCCGGCACCTCGTCGAGGCGCTACGCGGAAGGGTGCAGCACTTCCTCCATTGCGGCACCATCTGGGTTTACGGCCACAACACGGCCGTGCCGGCAACCGAGGACCAGCCGCACAATGCGTTCGGCGACTATGGCATCGGCAAGTCCCAGATCGAGACCTGGCTGCTCGCGGAAGCGCGCCGTACCGGCTTCCCGGCGACGGTGTTCCGCCCCGGTCACATCGTCGGACCGGGCTGGGCGCCGCTCAATCCGGCCGGGCACTTCAACCCGTCGGTATTCACGCTCATCGCCCGGGGCGAAGAACTGGCGCTGCCGAACTTTGGGCTCGAGACGGTGCACCACGTTCACGCCGACGACGTCGCGCAGATGGTGATGCGGGCAATCGCCTCACGGGGGGCCGCCGTGGGCGAAGCGTTCAACACCGTCTCGCCGCAGGCCGTCAACCTGCGCGGCTACGCCGAGCATATGTACCGCTGGTTCGGGAGAGTGCCCCGGCTCAGCTTCGTGCCCTTCCCGCAGTGGCGGGCGATGCAGCACTCGCCAGACGAAGCGCAGGCCACCTGGGAGCACATTTCCCGCTCGCCGTCGCACTCGATCGAGAAGGCCCGGCGCCTCCTCGGCTACGAGCCGCGCTATTCCTCGCTGCAGGCGGTCGAGGAGGCGGTTACCCGGCTCATCGCCGACGGGCAGGTGCACACGAGCTGACACCAAAAAACCTCGACCGCCCCCTTCAAACCGCCGCCCGCCTTGGCTAACAAGGCCCGAACAGGCATTCAGGGGCGTTCCATGTCGTCGATCATCGATCTCACCGGCCGTCAGGTATTCGACAGCCGCGGCAATCCGACCGTCGAGGTCGACGTGGTGCTGGACGATGGCAGCTTCGGGCGGGCGATCGTGCCGTCCGGCGCCTCGACCGGCGCGCATGAGGCGGTGGAACTGCGCGACGGCGGGACGGCCTTCCTCGGCAA
>CAYRNE010000167.1:1530-6613 GCA_964425245.1 uncultured Devosia sp. | reverse complement strand
ACCCGGGAGTCGCCGAACAGCCAGCTCAGCGCCACCTGGCTCGGCGTCCTGCCGAGCCCGGCCGCCGTCTCGACGAGCACCTCGATCATCCGGAGCGCGTCGTCGAACCAGTAGCGTGGCAGCGTGATCGCCGCCTGGATGCCGATGCGCGTCTTCTCGTCGGGCCTATCGAGTCCGCGATACTTGCCCGAGAGCATGCCGGCCGCGAGCGGACTCCAGCAGATCATGCCGAGTCCTTCCGCGTCGCAGGCGGGCAGCACCTCGCGCTCGATGTCGCGCCGGACGAGGTTGTAGAGATGCTGCGCGGAAACGAGCGGCGCATAGCCGAGCCGCGCGGCAGCGCCATTGGCGCGCGCAATCTGCCAGCCGTAGAAATTGGAGCAGCCGACGTAGCGCACCTTGCCGGCGCTGACCAGATCGTCCATCGCCCGCAGCGATTCCTCGATCGGAGTATGCGGATCGGGGCCGTGAAACTGGTAGAGGTCGATCGTCTCGATGCCGAGTCGCCTCAGACTGTTCTCGCAGCTTTCGACGATGTGCTTGCGGGAAAGGCCGCGCGCCGTGGGCGCGCTGGATTGCGGAAACCAGCACTTGGTCGCGATCACCAGCTCGTCGCGGTTGTGGCGCTTGAGCGCCGCGCCGAGAATGCGTTCCGACTCGCCTGCCGAATAGGCATCGGCCGTGTCTATGAAGTTGCCGCCGGCTTCGACGAAGCGGTCGACGATAGCGGCCGAGGCGGCCTCGTCGCAGCCCCATTCCCGGTTGCCGAAGGTCATGGTGCCGAGGCAGATGCGCGAAACGAGAAGGCCCGAGCGGCCGAGGTGACGATACTTCATTTCTGTCCTCCGGTGGCGCGTGAAATCGAACAGGGAACGCCGGCCGATGCAAGTGCGGCGGCGGCGCTAGCGTTCGGCGATTTCCTGCAGTCGTGCGACGAGCCGGCCGCGCTCGAGCGTCAGGCCCTTGTAGGCGAGCTGCTGGTCGTTCAGCCCTTCGAGCTGTTCGATCAGCGCCGCGGCGACCGGCGGCGCTTCCGGTTGCGCCTCCAGCGCCTCCAGCGGATCGACATGGATGCCGATGGTGAAGAGAATGTCGCCGCTTTCGGGAAGCTTTCGCAACGTCTGCCGCTCGACCCTCAGGAACACCGGCTCGGCCCGCTGCCCCGGACCGAAGCGCCGCGGCGGCGACTCGTCGGGATGGAACAGTGCATCGTCGCCGTAGAGCGACCAGTTCCAGCGCAACGCAACGTTCCCCGGCCGCATGCTGTCGAACATCCGCGCAATGAGCTCGGCCCCGCGCGTGCCGCCGCCAAAGCCCGGGACAGGCGCATGAACCTCCTCGATCAGCCGGCCGGCTTTCTCCAGAAGCTGCCACGACGAGGGAAAGCAGACCGCGCCCGCGACGAGCCTCCAGCCGCTTTCGTCGCGCCTCATGAGGACGAGATCGTCCGCTATGAGCGAGGCCGCGATCCTCAGCGGTGGCAGCGCGGGATCGTCGAGCCGGACGCGCCGCCCGGCAGGAACGATCCCGATTTCGCTGCCCTCGCGCCGGTAGGTTTCGGGAAAATGCGCGGTGAGATGAGCGGCGAGCAGCGCCAGCGCTTCGGCCTGCGCCGCCTCGGTCCCCGCCGCCGCGGCGAATACCTCGCCGGGACGCGTCTCGAACAGCCGGACCTTCTCGTCGAGATAGGCCGGCAGCTTTTGGTTGAGCTCGATCCAGTCGCCGGGATCGATGGGCCGCGCGCCGATGGTGAAGAGCCGCGCCGACCCGTCGTATGGCGTATGCATGGGACCGGCTCTAGCCCAACCGCTCGCGCCCGGTCCATCCCGAAACGGGACTCGACAAGATATAAGTTGGCCCTTATATAAGCGAGAGCTAATTTACCCGGAGCAAACGGCCATGACCTTCGACCTTGCCGCCCATATGGATGCCATGACGCGCGTCGTGAAACAGCTCGAACGCGACGGAAAGCCAGCGCAGGCGGTGATCGCGTCGCGCGTCTACGACACCGACGCCGCCGACCTGTGGGACTGCCTGACGCGCGCAGAGCGGCTGAAGCGCTGGTTCGCGCCCGTCAGCGGCGAGCTCAGGCTGGGCGGCAAGTACCAGGTCGAGGGCAATGCCGGCGGCACGATCACCGAGTGCGTTCCCGGGAAGCGGATCGCCATGACCTGGGAATTCATGGGCGGGATGAGCTGGGTGACCGTCACGCTCGCGCCCGCCGGAACGGGGACCAGGCTCGAACTCGAACATGTCGCATTCGTCGACCCGCACTGGGAGAAGTACGGTTCGGGCGCGGTGGGCGTCGGCTGGGATCTCTCCTTCATGGGCCTTGCGCGGCACCTCGCCGCACCCGAAGCCGACGTTCCGGCCGAGGCCGCAGAGGGTTGGTTCGCGACCGATGAAGCCAGGGGCTTCATCAGGACGACGGGGGAGGCCTGGGGCCGTGCCGAGATCGAAGCCGGCGGCGATCCCGACGCGGCGCTTGCCCGGGCCGAGCGCACGCGCAGGTTCTTCTCGGGAGAGATTTCGGCGGCAGAATTGTGATGCACGCCTTCGACGTCCTCGGCGATCCGGTCCGGCGCCGCATCCTCGAACTCCTGCGCGAGGGCGAGCGAAGCTCGGGCGCGATCGTCGAGGTCATTGCCGGCGAGTTCGGGATTACCCAGGCGGCGGTGAGCCAGCATCTCAAGGTCCTGCGCGAATCGGGCTTCGCGACCGTTCGGCCCGAGGGTGCGCGGCGCGTCTATGCGCTCGATCCCGCGCCGCTCCGCGAGGTCGACGCCTGGCTCGACCATTTCCGATTCTTCTGGACCCACAAGCTCGAAGCGCTGGCGACGGAGGTTGCCCGCGGCAAGAAGGCGCGCCGGCGGTAGCGCGCAAACCATTCTCCCTCTTGCCGCATTTCTCGGCTATCAAGCTCGACGAAATCACTTTCCGAGGATTGAGCCGCCCATGATCCGCCGGACATTCCTGGCCGTCGCCGTTGCCGCCTTTGCCGCCCTGCCTGCCCTAGCGCAGGAAGCGCGTCACCTGACGGAGGAAGAGGTTGCGCTGATCCAGCAGATCAATGCGCACAACTCCGCCATCAAAACGATGGTCGGCCGGTTTTTGCAGATCGACACCCAGGGCCAGCGCATCGAAGGAACCTTCTTCCTCGAGCGGCCGGGCAAGATCCTTTTCCGCTACAACCCGCCCTCCTACGAGCAGATCGTTTCCGTCGGCCGCGGCTTCTACGTCGTCGACCGCAAGGAGAAGACGCAATACGCCTATCCACAGAACAAGGTGCCACTGCGCCAGTTCCTCGAAGCGGACATCGACCTGTTCAAGGCCAATATCGTCGCCGTCGAGCACTCGGCCGACTACTTCACGCTGACGTTGCAGGACGAGACCCCTGCAGGCATCGTCCGCGTCTCGCTGGTCTTCGACAAGGAGAGCAAGGACCTGAAGCAGTGGACGCTGGTCGAGCCGTCCGGCGCCGAACTCACCTTCTCGCTCTACGACGTCGAGCAGGGCGTCGAAATCCCGCGTTCGTTCTTCTACATCGATCCGACCTACCGCGCGGTGGAGCCGACCTGAGCGCCGCTTTACGCATGCCGCGCCGCCGGGCATAAGGACCCGCGCCTATCCGCGGAACCATGCCTTTCACCCTCGCCACCTGGAACATCAATTCCGTTCGCCTGCGGACCCGGCTGGTCCTGCGCTTCCTGCGCCTCTACCAGCCGGACGTTCTCTGCCTGCAGGAGATCAAGTGCCTCAACGAGCAGTTTCCGCGCCGTTCCTTTCTCCGCGCCGGCTACCCCTATCAGGCCGTCCACGGGCAGAAGGGCTATCACGGCGTCGCCATCGTCTCGAAATTTCCGCTCGAGGACGTGACGAGCCGCGTCTTCTGCGAGATCGACCATGCCCGTCACATCTCGGCGCGGCTCGACTTCGGCAACGGTCCTGTCACGCTGCACAATTTCTATGTCCCGGCCGGGGGCGACCTGCCCGACCCCGTGCTCAATGCCAAATTCCGGCACAAGCTCGATTTCCTCGCCGAGCTCAAGGCCTGGTTTGCCGACGCCGCCTTCGCGGACCGGCAGATCATCTGCGGCGACTTCAACGTCGCCCCGCACGTCAACGACGTCTGGAGCCACAGGCAGCTTCTGCGCGTCGTCTCGCACACGCCCGTCGAAACCGCAGCGCTCGATGAGCTGCTGACCGGCGGCTACGGCTGGGTCGACCTCGTGCGCAAGCACGTGCCTTATGAGGAAAAGCTCTACACCTGGTGGAGCTATCGGGCGCCCGACTGGCGGAAGGCCGACAAGGGACGCCGCCTCGACCACATATGGTCGACGGCCGACCTCGCCGAGGATTGTTCCGGCGCGGAAGTCGTCAAGGCCGCGCGCGGCTGGGGCAGGCAGCCGTCGGATCACGTGCCGGTGCTGGTGCGCTTCTCGCCCCCGCTGGCACGGAAAGCGCGGCCGATCGGGGCGGTGGCGGCCGCCCTTCGCTAGTTCTTCCCCCCGCCGATCCTCGGACGCACGGTTTCGATGGCACCGAGATAGCCCGAAAGGTCGCGCCTTATGCGTTCGGCGGCACGCGCCGCGAGATCGGGAAACTGCTGGGCGAGCTTCATGAAGGCCGAGCGGGGCACGAACAGCGTCTCGACCGCATCGATCGCCTTAACCGTCACCGGGCGCGGCTTGGCGAGGACGAGCGACACGAGCCCCAGCACCGAGCCCTGCTCGTGCACGAGGAAGGGATTGTCCTCGGCTCCGTCCTGCGTCGTTGCGACGGTGCCGGATACGAGGACATGGGCGCCCTCCGGCACCTCGCCGGCCTCGTAAATCACCGTTCCGGGGCGGTACTTTTTCCGTTCGGAGGCGAAGGCTAGCAGGCGCCGCTGCTCGACATCGCAGACTTCGAAGAAGTCCGCGCGCGAGAGGATCGTCGCCGCGTCGTCGAGCTGCATGCCTGCCCCAATCGAATGCCAAAGCGCATCCCGAACGCTGCCGCGCCCGGAACGTGCCTCGAGCCTCGATATAGAACATTTCCCTTAAGGAACAGGTATCCATTTCGCGGGGAGAGCGGCGCGCCG
>CAYRNE010000167.1:0-1430 GCA_964425245.1 uncultured Devosia sp. | reverse complement strand
TCCTTGTCCGTCAGCCGGATCTTGCTGCCGTCGGCCGCCTCCAGCAGCTTCTGGGCAGGCTGGAAACTGTAGGGGCCGATGGTGAAGACCACGTCCTCGCTCTGATCGTGCTGGCGGAGCGCCGCGCGGATGCGCGCGAGGAGCACGGAGAACCGGAAGGGCTTGGTCACGTAGTCGTTGGCGCCCGACTCGAGCCCCAGGATCTCGTCGGAGTCCGAATCCTGCGCCGTCAGCATGACGACCGGGCTCTTGAAGCCGTCGCGGCGCAGAATCTTGACCGCCTCGCGACCGTCCATGTCGGGGAGACCAACGTCGAGCAGCATCAGGTCGATATGGCTGTCGCGCACCTTGGCGAGCGCTTCGCTGCCCGTCCCTGCTTCGGCGAGATCGAATTCCCGGTAGTGGGCCAGCTGGTCGCTCAGCGTCTTCCTGAGGTCGGCATCGTCATCGACTATGAGGATGCGGCGCTTGTTCATTGAATTCCCCGGCTCGCGGGCTCCAGTTAATCGCCGGTCCTGGGGCCGGCCAATCACAACCACGTTACGAATCACCGAACGTGATTTGACATTTCAAAGTTTCATTGGGGCGCGAGCAGGGCCGCTCGGGCCGCCGATCACGCCCTCGCGCCGCGGCCGCCGACCCGTGAATGGAAACGCAGAATCGTCTCGACCGCTGTCGATTCCCGCTTCTCTCGGTCGTCGTGTGGCGAGGAGGCCGCACACGGCGGGTGGAGACGACGCAGGTTCTTGCCGCGCCGTCCGCCGGCAACCAAATAACGCGGCCTCGCCGTTCGAAAGGAATTGAGATGCCGAACAACAGCTCCCCGATTGCAGCCTTTCCTGCCGATTTTCCGAGCGATTTCGACGGCCGTACCGTCTCGCCGGCGGATACCGATTACGACGCCCTGCGTGAAGTCGCCATGGGCGGCATAGACCGGCGGCCCGGCGTCATCATGAGGCCGCGCAGCGCGGCCGGTGTCGCCCAAGCGGTACGCCTGGCCGCCCGGGCGGGCGTCCCGCTGTCGGTGCGCAGCGGCGGCCACTCGGGCTCCGGGCACGGCGTCAACGATGGCGGCATCGTCATTGACCTGCGTGAGATGAAGGCGCTGGAGATCGACGAGGCCGCAGGCACGGCCTGGGCCGAGACCGGCCTCACCGCCGGCGAGGTCAGCAGCGCGGCGTCCGCCAGGGGGCTGATCGTCGGCTTCGGCGACGCGGCAACCGTCGGCATCGGCGGCATCACGACCGGCGGAGGCGTTGGCTACCTGAGCCGCAAATACGGCCTCACCATCGATGCCGTGCTCGCGGCCGAGATTGTCACCGCCGATGGCGAGATTCGCATGGTCGATGCCGGGCACGAGCCCGATCTGTTCTGGGCCGTGCGCGGCGGCGGCGGCAATTTCGGCGTCGTGACGCGGTTCAAGTTCCGGC
>CAYRNE010000166.1:0-6669 GCA_964425245.1 uncultured Devosia sp. | reverse complement strand
AGCCGTTCATTCTTTCGCTCAGTGCGAGGCACCCCTGGCGCCATGAGCGGCCGATGATCTCGCCATGCTCCGCGTAGACTTGCCGGTCTACGCTGCCGCCCGGAGGTCTCCGGACGGATCGGGCGCGGAGAGCATCACCCCCGCGCGCCCCGTTCGTCCGCCTATCGGCGGAGGCCCAGACGCTCGATCAGCGCCTTGTACCGGTTCTCGTCGACCTTCTTGACGTAGTCGAGCAGGCTCCGGCGGGTCGATACCATCTTCAACAATCCGCGACGCGAATGGTTGTCCTTGGAATGGCCCTTGAAGTGCTCGGTCAGGTTGGCGATGCGCTCTGAGAGGATGGCCACCTGGACCTCGGGCGAACCGGTGTCGTTCTTGCCGGTCGCGTATTCCTTGATGAGCGCCTGTTTGCGCTCGGGCGTAATCGACATCGGGCAGTCCTTTCATCGAGGGATTGTGGAGACGCTCGCGCCCGGGATGTCGGCCAGGCGAAGCCATTAGCGGCGGGTACGCAGCCCGCCACAGGGCGCGCCTATAAGCGATAGCGCACGAGATTGCCAGTCAATTGTTGGGCGGGGGCGGAGAATCGGGCTCGACGGCCTGCTTGCCTCCAGCGTCCGCAGAAGGGTCGCGGGCTTCGCGTTCGACGCGCAGCCCCTCGACCGGAATCTCGAAGCGCCACTCGATCCCGTCCTCTTTCAGGTTGCGCGTGATCTTCGCGGCGAGGGCCAGTCCCACCATGTTCTCGAGCACGGTCGTGCCGAAACCGCGGCGGCGGGAGCGCTTTTCGACCGACGCCCCGGTTTCGCGCCAGAGCAGTTCCAGCATCTCCTCGCCAATAGTCCAGCGGATGTCGAGTTGCCCGGATTCGACGGAGAAGGCCCCGTACTTGACCGCGTTTGTCGCCATTTCATGCGCGGCCATGCCGAGGATCTGGGCCGCCTGGGTGTTCAGCTTCAGGGGTGGACCGGAGAGGGTCACCCGCCCGCTGTCCAGCGGGCAGAGCGGATCCACCTGCCGGGCGAGGATGTCGCCGAGATCGACGCCGGCTATGCCGTGGGCGAGCAGCAGATCGGTCGAGCGGGCGAGGCTATGGATGCGCTTTTCGAAGCTCGTCACGAAATCGGCGACAGACGTGGCGCTTTTCGCCGATTGCTTGGCCATCGCCGCAATGACGGTGAGCTGGTTCTTGGAGCGGTGGGCCAGTTCGCGCATGAGGAGGCGAACCTCGTTCTCGGCCGAGCGCCGCCGCTGCGAGGCATCCGCCAGGGCCTCCGAAACCGTCGCGATTTCGGATACGGGATAATCGCGGATCGGGACTGCCTCGCCGGCGCCGAGCAATTGCGCATCGTCCTCAAGGCCATGGACGGACCGGCCAATCTGCAGGCTGACCAGATAAATGACGAGGACGACCACCGCGGCTAGGAGGACCCCGCCGACGAGCAGCGACCAGAATGCCGTCGCGAGCGGCTGGGTGATCAGCTCGTGCGGCGCCCAGGCAACCAGCGTCCAGCCGGTCAGCCCGGAGCGTTGCGCAGTCGCGAAGTAGGCTGTGCCATCATGCTCGACCTCGACCCATCCGGAGGCCGAACTCACCGCTGCGAGGTCGTTCATGAAGAACGGCTCGCCGGCGGCAGCCCCGGCGGACGCCGAGATAACCGTGCCCCGGGCATCGACCAGCGCCGCGCTCCAGCCGGCCGGAAGCTTGTTGGCGAGCAGGATGGCGGAGAGGCCGTCGGCGTTACGGCTCAGGCCCATGACCATGGGGGCCTGCCCGTCGAAAAAGAGCGGGAGCAGGATATTCACGACCCATTGCCGCGAGAGTGCACCGAAGACGACGCTTGAAACCACGATGTCGCCGGTCTCGAGCGCCTCCCTGGGCGCCTCGAGATCGTTGCTGGCGGGCACCGGGGC
Organism: uncultured Devosia sp.; assembly: GCA_964425245.1. GTDB lineage: Bacteria > Pseudomonadota > Alphaproteobacteria > Rhizobiales > Devosiaceae > Devosia_A. The sequence continues at coordinate 4,755 of CAYRNE010000166.1, read as the reverse complement.
GCCGTATTCGACGCGGGTGCTCATGATGCCGTTGAGATCGGCATCGAGCAGATAGATGAAGGTATCGGTGGCGGCGAGCGCAAGCCGGACGCGCGTGTGAAACGAACGATAGTCGCCGGCGATCAGCGCCGGCGCGCTCGCAAGCACCCGCAGCGTCGTGATGTTGGCAATGATCTCGCGCTCCACCGCCTGTACGATCGAGCTGGTGGTTCCGCCGACCAGCGCCTCGACGACCTGTTCCTGCGCCTCGTTGTTGCGCTGGAGCAGAATGGCCGAGAACACGAAGGCCGGGACGAGGGCCACCAGGGCGAGGACGAAGAGATAGAGCGCGATGGGCTGGGCCCGCCGGGCGACCTGCCGGGCCCCGCCTTGCCGTGCGGTCGCGCTATTCTGAATGGAGCCCCCCTAAGTATCGGTCGAACCTGTGGTTTCACGCAAACGCGCGGGATTGAGGCAGGTTCCCTCAATGCACGTTTTCCGCGCATCAGAACTCGCAATGGGTTAATCACATTACAAGATCACGCGTCTCGGCTTGAAGTGTCCGCGCTCGACCTTGCCGACGGCGACGGCTGCGCCGCCACAGCTCGCCCAGGCTTGCTCGAGCGCGACGGGCGCCGCGGCGCCGGTCAGCAACACCGGGTTGCCCTGGCGGAGCGAAGCCGCCTGCTTGGGTTCGATCCGCACTTCGGGGAGACCGGCGAGACCTGCGGCAACGGGCAGCAGCAGCGCGTCGCGATCGGCGGTCCGCTCCAGTGACTCGAGCGTTACCGCGTGCGATTCGCCGAATGGCCCGACGGCAACCCGGCGCAGGGCCGCGACATGCCCCCGGCTTCCGAGCGCGGCCGCGAGGTCGCGGGCCAGGGCACGGACGTAGGTGCCCTTCTCGCAGGTCATCTCGAATCCCGAGACGTCGCCATCGTGGTGCAACAGGCTGAGCGAGTCGATCGTGACGGGCCGGGGCGCCAGCTCGACCTCGCCGCCCGCGCGCGCGATGTCGTAGGCGCGTTCGCCTCCCACGCGGATGGCCGAGAAAGCGGGCGGGACCTGCAGGATCGTGCCCGTGAACCGCGGCAGGATGGCGCGGATATCGTCCTCCGCCGGCCGCACGTTCGAGGTTGCGGTCACCTCGCCTTCCGCGTCGTCGGTCGTCGTCGCGCTGCCCCAGGCGAGCGTGAAGCGATAGACCTTGCGGCCATCCTGCATTGCGGGAACGGTCTTCGTCGCCTCTCCGAGCGCGATGGGAAGGATGCCCGTAGCCAGCGGATCGAGGGTGCCGGCGTGACCGCCCTTGCGCGCGGCGAAAAGCCAGCGCACCCGGCCGACGGCCGCGGTCGAGGTCATGCCGAGCGGCTTATCGAGAATGAACCAGCCGGAGATGTCGCGTTTCATGGCGATTCCTGTTGCCGACGCCGCCGCCGGGTACCGGCCGCTCAGAGTTCGAGGCTGAGCTGGGGCGGCACCGCTTCGTCGATCGCCCGATCGAGGGTGGCTGCGAGCAGCGTCAAATCCTCTTGCCGGCTCAACCGGTGGTCACCATCAGGAACGAGCGTGAAGGTCACCGGATCGCTGAGGAGATGCTGCACGAGCTTCATTGCGTGCTCGCGCGGCACGTCCCGGTCGGCGCCCCCCTGCAGGATGGCGACGGGGCAGCCGGTGACGATGCCGCGCCCGAACAGCAGGTGGCGCTTGCCGTCCTCGATCAGCGTCCCCGTGATCCTGTGGGGTTCGTCGGAATAGTCGGAAGGCTGATCGACGAAGCCCTGTTGCCCCAGCAGCTTTTTCTCCTTTTTCGTCATGGTCGCGAGCATCAGGTCCTCGGTCATATCGACCGCCGGCGCGATGAGGACGATGGCCCGCACCCGGTCATCGCCGCGCTCCCTGAGCGAACGGTTCAGGAGCAGCGCGAGCCAGCCGCCCATCGAAGAGCCGACGACGACCTGCGGTCCGCTCGTCAGCGCGAAGACGGCGAGGGCTTCGTCGAGCCAGCGGGTGATGGTGCCCTCGAGGAATTCGCCGCCCGACTGGCCGTGGCCAGAGTAATCGAAGCGGGTTACCGCGAGCCCGCGGCGCTCGCCCAGAGTATCGAGCGCGGTCGCCTTGGCGCCCAGCATGTCGGAGCGGTAGCCGCCCAGCCAGAACAGACCGGGGGACGCCCCGGCCCGCGCCAGAACGGCGATCTCGCGACGCGCTGCGCCCTCTCCGACAGCGATCCTTTTGGTTTCCGGCATGCCGCCTCCGTTTGCGGGCGCGGTATGCACGTGCGAGACGCGTCGCGCAATGGGGCAACACCTTCGCCCAAGTTGTGAGCGAGCGACGGCCGGACGCTGCTTTGGCAGTTGACTTATCGGGGGCGAGTCACGATTTTAGCGGCTTCATTCAGCCCGGTAACAACCGAAGGATCGTTTGCCATTCGCCGTCCTATGCGACCCGTCGCGCCCCAAAAGGAGGGGCCGCTTTCCAACGAAGATATCCAGAGCCCCGAAGTCCAGCTGATCGACGCTGACGGCATCAACAAAGGGTCGATCCGCACCCGCGACGCACTGGCGCTGGCCCAGGAACAGGGCCTCGACCTCGTTCTCATATCACCCAACGCCGTTCCGCCGGTCGCAAAGATTCTCGACCTCGGCCGCTTCAAGTTCGCGGCGCAGAAAAAGGCGGCCGAGGCGCGCAAGCGCCAGAAGGTGATCGAGGTCAAGGAAATCCAGCTTCGTCCCAACATCGATACGCACGATTACGAGACGAAGATGAAGGCGGTGAACCGCTTCCTCGACGAGGGGGACCGGGTGAAGGTGACGATGCGCTTCCGCGGCCGCGAGATGGCGCACCAGGAAATCGGCATGGAACTGCTGATGAAGGTGCAGAGCGAACTAGAGCAGAAGGCCAAGGTCGAATCCGCGCCGCGCTCCGAAGGCCGGCAAATGGTCATGGTGCTGGCACCGAAGTGACGCGCCAGCCGCCGGTCGGGTAACCATCGGCGATAAATCCCCGCGTCTTCGCCTAAAACTCGACTAAAATCCCCCGGCATGAACCCGACGGGGGCGCAAGTCTCGGCAGACGAGTATCTGCGCGACATCCTCAGGCGCGAGGATGTCGACGCAGGGCCGCGCTCGCCGTTGCGCGCCCTGCAGATGGAAGTTCAGGCCTTCTGCAGCGCCATCCCGGGGGTCAAGCTGATCGATGTCTATCCGACCGGCGCCTTCGAGAAGGGCACCGCCAACAAGACGGGCGTCCATATCGATTTCCTCGCCTCCTTCGCCCCGACGACCCCGGTACCGACCGGCGACCTCTTCGAGGCGCTGTACGAGGTCATCGAGTCGGAGGGCCATGAGACGGTGCGCCGCGACGTCTCGGTCGCCCTGATGCTGGGGGACATTCCCGTCGACATCGTCCCGGGGCGGCGCGAGGCGATGACCAGCGACGCGCACGAAATCTGGCTGAGCCGGTTCGGCCGGCCGGTGAAGACCAACCTCACGCAGCACATCCTCGATATACGCGCGTCCGGGAGGCGCGAGGAAATCCGCGTCCTTAAGGTCTGGCGCGACCAGCAGGGCCTCGACTTCCCGTCCTTCAATCTCGAACTCAGCGTGCTCGCGGCGCTGCGGCGGCGGCCGGCGGGTGACCTCGCCCACAACGTCTGGACGGTGCTCGGCTATCTCGAGTCGCTCTTTGCGGCGCGCAGCATCCTCGACCCGGCAAACGCCAACAATATCCTCTCGGACCAGATGAGCCCCGCCGGAAAGGAGACGATCCGGCGCGCGGCCATGGCAGCGCGCCAAGCCCGCGCCTGGGCCGAGATCATCGCCTGACCCCTTCCGGCGCACTCGCAGAACATGTTATCTGCCGATCAGGCGGGGCTCATGTTCGACCACAAGGACACGCTGGGATTTCGGACGGCGCAGGTCGCGCGGCACCTGAGCAACCGGTTGCGCGAGCATCTTGCGCCGCTGGGGCTGCTCCCGGCGCAGTACACCGCCCTCGCCGAGATTGCGCAGGCGGAGGGTCTCGCGCAAAAGGACCTCGTCGACCGGCTCGACCTCGAACAGCCCGGCGTCGCCCGGACGCTCGCCGGGCTCGAACGGCTGGGCTGGATCGAACGGCGCAGCCTCGGCCGCGGCCGGACACAGGGCCTCTTTCTGACGGAGCGGGCGCGGACGACGCTGCCGCGGGCCAACGAGATCGCCGCGGCGGTCGAGCGCGAAGCGGCCGCGGGGCTTTCCCGCACGGAGCGGGCATGGCTGCTCGATGGGCTCGGCGAACTCGCGGAGAGGTCGCGCGCCGCGACCCCTTGACCCCTTGCGCCGGGGCGGCTTGCCCCGTATACACCGCGGCTTCACCGGGCCGCCCGGCCAAAAGGCATGCCGTGGCGACCTCAGAACGCGTCCCCAAACGGACCGCATTTCGATCCAAGGAAGCAAAATGCCGAAGATGAAGACCAAATCGGGCGCCAAGAAGCGCTTCAAAATGACCGCGACCGGCAAGGTAAAGGTCGGGGTCGCGGGCAAGCGTCACAGGCTCAGCAGCCACAACGCCGACTACATTCGCTCCAACCGCGGCACCAAGGTGCTCAGCAAGGGCGATGAAGGCCTGGTCAAGTGGTACATGCCGTACAACCGTTGAGGAGCTGAGCAATGGCACGCGTAAAAAGAGGCGTCACCGCTCAGGCCCGTCACAAGAAGGTTCTGAAGCAGGCCGAGGGTTTCTACGGCCGCCGCAAGAATACGATCCGCACGGCCAAGGCGGCCGTCGACAAGGCCG
>CAYRNE010000165.1:0-6725 GCA_964425245.1 uncultured Devosia sp. | reverse complement strand
GCGGCACAGCGACCTCAACGCTGCGCGTCTACCAATTCCGCCACGACCGCACGCCGAGGGAACCGCCGCTCATCGCGGCGAAGCGAGGCAGCGTGTAGCAAATGAGGCCTGCACGCTCAAGGGATTATTCACCGCACCCGGCGGCCTCAGAGGATGCCCCGTTTCAGGACCTTCTCGGTGATTTCGACCGAGAGCCGGCCGTCCTCTACCTTGATCTCGCCGTGCGCGACCAGGGTGCTGTTGGCATAAATGCGAAGCGGGTCCTGCTCGGTGGTGTCGAGTTCGATCACGGCCCCGCGTCCCATCCGCAGCAAGTGATGGATCGGCATGGACGTAGCGCCCAGCTCGACGGTGATATCGACTTCAATAGCGTCTAGAGTGTTCATACATAAACCGTGCGCCGCCTCCGGCTGAATCGCGCCGGAGCCCCACGAACCGAGCATCCGCCGTCCATGATTACCGAAGCGTTAACGGCCCCGCGCTTTGCCCCCTGCGACACGGGGGACAAGCTCCGGCGTGCCGATGGCCGGCCGGCGGAGTGGTTCGTCTCGGCCGGCGAGGTTCCCTACCCCGCAGCGCTCGCGGCCATGAAAACGCGTGCCGCGGCGATCGCGGCCGGCGAGGCATCGGAGGCGGTCTGGCTGCTCGAGCATCCGCCGCTCTACACTGCCGGCACCTCCGCCGCCGCCGGCGACCTGCTCGCGCCCGACCGCTTCCCGGTCTACGAAGCGGGGCGCGGCGGGCAATACACCTATCACGGGCCGGGCCAGCGCGTCGCCTACGTGATGCTGGACCTCAGGGAGCGCGGCCGGGACGTGCGCTGTTTCGTCCAGGGCCTCGAAGGCTGGCTGATCGATACGCTCGCCTCCTTCAACATCCGTGGCGAGCGGCGCGAGGGCCGCATCGGGGTTTGGGTGTCGCGTCCGGACAAGGGCCCGGCGCGGGAGGACAAGATCGCGGCCATCGGCGTGCGGGTTTCGCGCTGGGTGAGCTTCCACGGCGTCGCACTCAACGTGATGCCCGAGCTCGAGCACTTCGGCGGCATCGTGCCGTGCGGCGTCACGGACCAGGGCGTCACGAGTTTCCACGACCTCGGCCACCTCGCCTCGATGGAGGAAGTCGACATTGCGCTCAGGGCGGCGTTCGAGCACCGCTTCGGCCCCACCATAGGCAGGCGCGCGGACGGGCTTGTTTCGGCGGCGTGAGAGTCCCATCCTAGGCAAGACGACGACGGGGGTGAAGATGACCGGCGACGACCTCAGGACGATCTTTCTCGGCAAGACGCTCTTCCGGCTCGACACCGTCCTCGGGCAGAAGCTCGTGCCCATTCTCTATGCGACCGGCCTCGCCGGGATCCTGCTGTGGGCGGTGGCACACCTCTTTGCGACCTTCGGGCGGAATTTCGGTGACGGCCTCTGGGGTCTGCTCGAGATCGTCGTATTCGGGCTGCTGGCGCTGGTGGTCCTCCGCATTGCCTGCGAGGTGCTGCTGGTCTGGTTCAAGGTCCACGAAAGCGCCGCCCGGACGGTCGGCCTTTCACGCATTTCGGCCTCGCTGGCCGACGAGGTGCGCGACGCCCTCAGCGAAATCGCCGAGGAAGAGGACGCGGCCGAAGCGGGCGAGAACCTGCCGGCGGCACGATCCACGACGCAGCCGGCGGTGCGGCGCACGGCCCGGCGCTCACCTCCGACACCGCCGCCGCCTGCCGAACCCGAAGCCTGAACCGGCCCCGACGCCTCGCTCAGATCTGTTCTGCGCAGCCGCAATAGCGGTTTTCGTTGCTTTTTGGCCGGCTTCCACTATTTAGCGCGGCCAATGACCCACGCCCCCAAGATCGGCCTCGTCAGCCTCGGCTGCCCGAAGGCCCTCGTCGACTCCGAGCGTATCCTCTCGACCCTCCGGTCGCAGGGCTATGCCTTCTCGCGCGACTACGCCGGTTCGGACGTCGTCATCGTCAACACCTGCGGCTTCCTCGACAGCGCGAAGGCGGAGAGCCTCGAGGCGATCGGCGAGGCTCTCGACGAAAACGGCAAGGTCATCGTCACGGGCTGCCTCGGCGTCGAGGAGCAGCTCATCCGCGAGACGCATCCCAAGGTGCTCGCGGTCACCGGGCCGCATCAATACGAGGCGGTAGTCAGCGCGGTGCACCAGCACCTGCCGCCGGTCGCAAACAGGTTCGTCGACCTCGTGCCCGAGCAAGGGCTGCGGCTTACGCCGCGTCATTACGCGTACCTCAAGATTTCCGAAGGCTGCAACAACCGCTGCTCGTTCTGCATCATCCCGCAGATCCGCGGCGACCTCGTCTCGCGGCCCATTGCCTCGGTGCTCTACGAGGCGGAGAGGCTGGTGGCGAGCGGGGCCAGGGAAATCATGGTAATTTCGCAGGACACGAGCGCCTATGGTCTCGATATCAGGTATGCCACGAGCAAGTTCCGAGGCCGGGACGTTGAGGCGCGGTTTCAGACCCTGTGCGAGGAGATGGGGCAGCTCGGCATCTGGACGCGGCTCCACTATGTCTACCCCTACCCGCATGTCGATGCGGTCATTCCGCTGATGGCGGAGGGCAAGGTGCTGCCCTACCTCGATATCCCTTTCCAGCATGCCTCGCCGCAGGTGCTCAAGGCCATGCGGCGCCCCGCCAACCAGGTGAAGACGCTGGACCGTATCCGTGCGTGGCGCGAAATCTGCCCCGACCTTGCCATCCGGTCCAATTTCATCGTCGGCTTTCCAGGCGAAACCGATGACGATTTCGAGTTCCTGCTCGAGTGGATCGAGGAAGCCGGCATCGACCGCGCCGGATGCTTCGAGTTCGAGCCCGTCGCCGGCGCGACGGCCAACGATTTCGAGGGCGCCGTAGCGCCCGAGGTGAAACGTGAGCGCTACGAACGGCTGATGGAAGTCGCGCAGGAGGTCTCCGCGGCCCGCCTCGCCACCAGGGTTGGCCGGACGATCGACGTTCTGGTCGACGACGTCCGGCCGGCGGAGGGACGTGCCGTCGCCCGCAGCCAGTGGGATGCGCCGGAGATCGATGGCACGGTGATCATCGACAACGCCACCGGCATCAAGCCGGGCGACATGGTGACGGTGACCGTCACCGGATCGGGTGAGTACGACCTCTTCGCAGTACCGGCCGGGGGGTCCGCCGGGGAGGCTCCGGCTATGGCCGCGGCAGCATCGTAAGCAGCGCGACGGCGGCGTCGTATTCGCTGCGGCGCTCGGCCCGCCGGGTCGCTGCCTCCGACACCTCGCCCCAGAGCCGGATGTTGTAGTCCTCGTCGACGTGCGCGGCGACCCAGGCCTCCTCCGCGCCGAGCAGGTTGTGCCGCAAGGCAATTGCGAGCAGCCCGGAGCCGGTAAGCCCGGTGATCGACACCAGAGCCGTCAGCGGTAACAGGGGCTCGTCCGCGAGCAGTTCGGCGACACGGGCGAGCGTCACCTGAGGCTGGGGCTGATGGACGACGCCGATCGTCGGCTGGAAGCCGGCGCCGAGGTGGCGCGCCAGCGCCACGAGTACACCGTCCCAGACGCGCTCCTGTTCCGCGACCAGTTCGCGCGGTGTGTCGGCGCGATAGAGCAGCAGGTCGTTGCCGGCATACCTGACGATTTCCTCGCGCAGTGCCGGCATACGCTCTTCGCCCGCCTCGAGCGCGGTATTGACGAGCCGCACAAGCGGCATGGTCGCAGGATCGACGAATTCTCCCTGCCCGGCCCATTCGCGCGCCATTTCTTTCGCCAGTTGCGCGCTCGGCACGACGACGGGCTTCTGCCCCGGCGTACGCGGCGACTTGCCGTCGAGGGTGACGGCGTACTGGCCGCGGACCGTGCCGATGCCGACCTCCTTGTAGAAGCGCCTGGGCAATTCGCGCTGGGCATGTTTCCGGGCGCGGCCGTAGCCGTCGTCCCGATGCTTTTCCGCATCTTCGAGAAATTCGCGCATACCCCGTCAGACCACAAATGCCGGGGCGTGTCACGACGCCCCGGCCATGCAGCCCGCTACTCGGCCGCAAAGCAGTAGAATTGGCCGGCGCCGCCGGTCGAAACCAGCGCCTCCTGGCTGCAGCCCTGGGTCTGGTGGGCCGAGTTCCAGGATTCGACGCCAGGGAACTGCGGCGGGCCGCCCTCGTCCGAGTGGCCGACCATGGCCATGCCTTCCCCGTTGCTGGTCCAGTCGTTGCAGGTCAGGCCCTCGGCCAGCGTTCCGTCGTCGTTGCTGCCGGTGAGGATGTCGTGGGTGTTGGGGTTGGCGCCGAACCCGGGGACCTGCTCACCCTTTTCGGTGAGGGCCGAAAGCACGGTGAAGTTGTCGGAATCGCTGTGGAGGTTCTCGACGTCGGTGGCGATGGGCACGCCGTTGACGTTCTGCCACGGGCCGGCGCCGATGCGGTCGCGGGCATTCACGCCCTCGGCGCTGAGGTAGGCCCGCCAGGTCTTGTCGCCGGCGCCGACGGCTTCCGCAAGGCTCTGGCAATGCGCGTCCGCACCTTCGAGGCCGCCGAGATTGGCGCCGTCGCCGGGGCCGGCGCTGGTAACGAAGAAGGTCATGTTCTCCGGACCGCCCTCGTTCGCATCCTGCGCGAGTGCGCTCGTGGCCGGTATGGCGAAAAAGGCGGCCGCCGCCGCCATCGTCAATGCTGCTTTCATGAAAACGCTCCCTTCGACCCGAAGCGGGCCCAGCCCGGTAACGCACGAGCGGGCCGCTTGCTTCCCCGCGCTCGCGGATTTGTGAGAGGCTAATCCTCTTCCGGATCGGCCGTCTGGACGTCGTAGCGGCCAGCGTCGAAGCCGAGCGCATCGAAGGTCTGCTGCATATGTGGCGGCAACGGCGCGGAGACGTCGAGCCGCCGGCCGCCGGGCAGCGGCAGGGCGATGCGTCGCGCGTGGAGGTGGAGGCCCGCCCCGAGACCCTCGGCAGGTTGCCAGTTCTCGATGTTGAAGTAGCGCGGATCGCCGATGATGGGCGTGCCGAGTTGCGCCATGTGCACGCGCAGCTGGTGCGTGCGGCCGGTCACCGGCTTCAGCGTCACCCAGGCGAAGCGGCGGCCTGCGACGTCGGTGGTCGAGTAGTAGCTCTGGGAGTGCACCGCTCCCGGCGTTCCATTCTCGACGACGACCATCTGCTCGCCGTCGCCCGTCCCCTTCTTGAGCAGGAAGCAGGAAATGCGGCCCTGCTTCGGCTGCGGGTTTCCCGCCACCACGGCCCAATAGATCTTGCGCGCGGCGCGCGACCGGAAGACCTCGCCAAAGTGCGTCGCAGCGGCCCGCGTCTTGGCAACGACGAGGCAGCCGGAGGTGTCGCGGTCCAGCCGGTGCACCAGCCTGGGCGCTTCGCCCTTCCCGTTCGGCAGGCTCTTCAGCAATCCGTCCATGTGGCGCGTCGTGCCGCTGCCGCCCTGCGCGGCAAGCCCCGCGGGCTTGTTGAAGACGTAAAGGTCGTCATCCTCGTAAAGGATCAGGTCACGGAGGAACGCCGCGTCCCTGGCATTGACCGCACCTTCCGGCTTCGCCGGCGGCTCGCCGACCGGCGGGATGCGGACCACCTGCCCCGCGGCCAGCCGCGTGTTCGTCCTGGCCCGGCCGCTGTCGACACGGACCTGTCCCGATCGCAGAAGCTTCTGCAAATGGCCGAACGAAACCTGCGGGAAATGCGCCGCGAACCAGCGGTCGAGGCGCATCCCGTCTTCGTCGCGGGCGACCGTCTGTTGCCGCACGCCGCTCATGCCGGCAGCGCCCGGATGAGGAGCAGACCGGCGAACAGCGCGAGCACGGAAAGCAGCACAGAACCAAGGATGTATCCGAGGGCCGGGACGAGCTCGCCGCGCTCGAAGAGCGTGACCACGTCGAGCGAGAAGGCCGAGAAGGTCGTGAAGCCACCAAGGACACCGACCGCGACGAACAAACGGATTTCGTTTTGCCAGGGCGGCAGCGCGCGGGCGAGCCAGCCGACGAGAAGTCCCATCGCCAGGGAGCCGGCGACGTTCACGATGAGGGTCGCAATCGGGAACGATGTCCGCCACAGATGACCGACCGCAACACCCGTGCCGTAGCGCATCATGGCGCCGATGGCCCCGCCAAGGCCGACGAGGAGGAACGCCTGCATCTATTCCTTCCCCGATTTTTCGGCCCGCAGCCGGGAGAAGTATTCGAGCCGCTTCGTCAGCTCGCGTTCGAAGCCGCGTTCGACCGGATGATAGAACGTCTGCCGGCCGATTTTCTCGGGGAAGTATTCCTGGCCCGAGAAGCCCTCCGGCGTATCGTGGTCGTAGATGTAGCCCTCGCCGTAGCCCTGCCCCTTCATCAGCCTGGTCGGTGCGTTGAGGATCGCCATCGGCGGCATGGGCGAGCCGGTGGTTTTCGCCAGCGACGATGCCTCCTTGAAGGCCGCATAGACCGCGTTCGATTTCGGCGCGAGCGCGAGATAGACGACGGCCTGCGCCAGCGCCAGTTCACCCTCGGGTGAGCCGAGCATCTGGTAGGCGTCGCGGGCGGCGACCGCCAGCGGCAGCGCCTGCGGATCGGCGTTGCCGACGTCCTCGCTCGCCATGCGGATCAGCCGCCGCGCAAGGAACAGCGGGTCTTCGCCGGCGTCGAGCATGCGCGCGAAGTAGTAGAGCGCGGCATCCGGGTCCGAGCCACGCACCGTCTTGTGCAGCGCCGAGATCAGGTTGTAGTGGCCGTCCTGCTTCTTGTCGTAGATGGGCGCGCGGCGCTGCACGATCTTGAGTAGC
>CAYRNE010000164.1:0-6745 GCA_964425245.1 uncultured Devosia sp. | reverse complement strand
AGCCATGGCGGCTCCGAGATGGGGCAGGGGCTCTACATCAAGGTCGCGCAGGTGCTGGCGGACGCTTTCGGGGTTGGACTCGACCGCATCAAGATCAACGCCACGACGACCGGCAAGGTGCCCAATACCTCGGCAACCGCGGCCTCCTCCGGCTCCGACCTCAACGGCATGGCGGCGTGGGACGCGGCGCGGCAGATCAAGGAGCGGCTCGCCGCGCATGCCACGCGGATATACGAAGTACCCGAGAGCGAAGTGGTCTGGGAACCGGGCGGGATCCGGGCCGGCCAGCAGTTCGTGCCATTCGACGAGCTTGTCGCTTCGGCGTATCTGAGCCGCGTGCAACTGTCGGCCACCGGGTTCTACAAGACGCCGAGAATTCACTGGGACCGCGCCACGGGCCGCGGGCATCCGTTCTACTATTTCGCCTATGGGGCGGCCGTGAGCGAGGCGACGATAGACACGCTCACCGGCGAATATCAGGTCGACCGCGTCGACATCCTGCATGACGTCGGCCGTTCGCTGAACCAGGCGGTCGACATGGGGCAGATCGAAGGCGGCTTCATCCAGGGGATGGGCTGGCTCACGACCGAGGAGCTCTGGTGGGACGACAAGGGGCAACTGCGGACCCACGCGCCCTCTACTTACAAAATTCCGCTCGCCTCCGACGTGCCGCCGGTCTTCAACGTCCGGATCGCGGAATGGTCCGAGGCGGCAGAGCCGACGATCGGCCGCAGCAAGGCGGTGGGCGAGCCGCCTCTAATGCTCGCGATCTCGGTGGTAGAGGCGCTGTCGATGGCGGTGGCTTCGGTCGCGGATTACACGATCGCGCCGCGGCTCGATACGCCGTTGACGCCGGAGCGGGTGCTGATGGGCGTCGAGCGGATGAGGCGGGGGGCGGATCAGAACGAAGAACCAGCGTCGGGGTCACCCTCCCCCTTGCGGGGAGGGGACAAGGGTGGGGGTACTCCGTGAGCACCGCGCTCGCCCGAAGGCTTCCGCGGAACAGTACGCCGCCAGAGCGGGCAATGTGGCGCATCCTCGGGCAGCTGCGCCAGAGCCGTTCGATCGCGGGGCAGAGCCGATGAGCGTCACCGCCGCCGACCTTCGCACGTTCCTTGCCGCGCATCCGGTGAGCATCGTCGCCGAGATCACTGCGGTGCGCGGGTCGGCGCCGCGGGAGGCGGGGGCGTTCATGCTGATTTCGCCCGATGCACTGATCGGCACGATCGGGGGCGGAGCGCTCGAATACGTGGTGATCGACCGGGCGCGGCAGGCGCTGCGGTCTTCCCCCGGCAGGACCGGCGAAGCCGGTACAGAGCGCGACCGCCGATCGGTCGACAGTCTCGATATCCCGCTCGGTCCGGAGATCGGCCAGTGCTGCGGCGGACGGGTCGACGTCTCCTTGCGGCGCGTCGATGATCGCGAAGCAGCGCGGCTGCTTGCGCGGATCGAGACCGAAGCTGCGGCTCGCCCGCACGTCTTTCTCTTCGGCGCGGGGCATGTCGGCAAGGCGCTGGCCCGCGCGCTCGCGCCGCTGCCGCTCGCCGTTCATGTCGTCGATACGCGACCCGACGAACTCACGGACCTGCCGCAGAACGTCGAAGCCGTCGCCTCGCCGATGCCGGAAGCCGCGGTGCGGAGCGCTCCCGCGGGCAGTGCCTACGTCATCCTCACGCACGACCATGCGCTCGACTTCATGATCGGGTTCGAGGCGCTGAAGCGGACGGACAGCTCGTATGTCGGCATGGTGGGCAGCCGCACCAAGCGCGCCCGGTTCGCGAACTGGTTCAGATCCGAGGGCGGCGATCCGGCGGCGCTCGACCGGCTGGTGCTGCCGATTGGCGGAAAGGGCTTCCCGCAGGGGCTTGGGGACAAGCGGCCGGAAGTCATCGCGGCTCTGGCGGCGGCCGAGATTCTGGTTCACATTGGCGGCGGGGAAGCGAGAATGCGTGTCGGAGCCAGGGCCGGATCGGGTGCCGTCCATGGAGGCTAGTCTGCCGCCACGCCTGGAGCTTTCAGGGATCACCAAGCGCTTCCCGGGCGTCCTCGCCAACGACCAGGTCGGCTTTGCGGTGCGACCGGGCGAAATTCACGCCCTGCTCGGCGAGAACGGTGCGGGCAAATCGACCCTCGTCAAGATGATCTATGGCATCATGCAGCCCGATGCCGGCGAAATCCGCTGGAACGGGCAGCCGGTCACGGTCCCCAATCCCAAGGCGGCGCGCCGGCTCGGTATCGGCATGGTATTCCAGCACTTCTCGCTGTTCGAGGCGCTGACGGTGTTCGAGAACATCGCGCTCGGCATGGATGCCAAGGTGCCGCAGCGCGAGCTCGAAAGCCGCATCCGGGCGGTGATGGATCAATACGGGCTGAAGCTCGACCCGAACCGCGTCGTCTCGACGCTCTCGGTCGGTGAGCGGCAGCGCATCGAGATCGTGCGTGCGCTGCTGCTCGAGCCGACCCTGTTGATCATGGACGAGCCGACATCCGTCCTGACGCCGCAGGAGGTGGACCAGCTCTTCGTCGTCCTGCGCCAGTTGGCCGGCGAAGGCTGCTCGATCCTCTACATCTCGCACAAGCTGCACGAGATCAAAGCGCTCTGCGAAACGGCGACGATCCTGCGTGGCGGCAAGGTGGTTGCGACCTGTGATCCGCGGGAAGAGACGTCGCGCTCGATGGCAGAGAAGATGATCGGGGGCAGCCTCAAGGACATCGTCAAGCCGCGCGGCAAGACGTTCGGCGAACCCAAGCTCGTCGTGCGGGACCTCTCGATGGCGCCAGCCGGGCATTTCGGCACTTCGCTCGAGGACATTTCCTTCGAGGTCAGGGCCGGCGAGATTTTCGGCATCGCGGGGGTGGCGGGCAACGGGCAGAACGAACTGCTGCTCTGCCTCGATGGAGAAATCGCGACGGCGCCGGGCGCGATCGCCATGGACGGCACTCCCGTGGGCGATCTCCATCCGAGCGCCCGGCGCAAACGAGGACTCTGCGCCGTCCCGGAAGAACGGCACGGACACGCCGCTGTCGCCGATTTCACGCTCGCCGACAACGCCGTGCTCACGGCGCGCGACCGGCTCGGCATGGTCACCGCGGGGCTGATCCGCGCCGGCGCCGCCAGAACCTATACGGGCGAGGTGATCGTCAACTTCGCCGTCAAGGCGCTGGGGCCGGGCGCGACCGCGGGCTCGCTCTCGGGCGGCAATCTCCAGAAATTCATCATGGGCCGGGAAATCCTGCAAAAGCCCTCGGTGCTCGTCGTCAACCAGCCGACCTGGGGCGTCGATGCGGGCGCAGCGGCGGCGATCCATCAATCGCTGGTCGATCTTGCTGCATCCGGGTCGGCGATCGTCGTCATCAGCCAGGACCTCGACGAGCTCCTGACGCTTTGCGATACCCTGGCGGTGATCAACGAGGGCAGGCTCAGCGGCAAGTTGACCGTCGGGGAGGTTTCGATCGAGGAGATCGGGCTCCTGATGGGCGGCGTCCACGGCACGGCCCAGGAGACGCATATCGAGCCGGGGGCGGCGCATGCAGTTCCGGCTTGAGAAGCGCCCCGAGCCCTCGCGGGCGATGCTTTACCTGACGCCCGTCGCGGCGGTGCTGCTGACGATGGTGGTCGGCGCCGTCATCTTCAGCCTCATGGGCTATAACGGCGTCGGTGCGGTGATCGAGATCTTCACGACGCCGCTCACGAATCCGCTCAAGTGGCTCGACCTCGCCGTCAAGGCCGGACCGCTGATCATCATCGGCGTCGGCCTCGCGATCGCCTATCGCGCCAATGTATGGAACATCGGGGCGGAGGGGCAGTATGTGGCGGGGGCGCTCGGCGGCACGGCCGTCGCGCTGCTGACGCTCGGCATGGAAGGCCCGTGGATCCTCCCGGCCATGGTGCTCGCAGGCATGCTCGGCGGAATGATCTGGGCGTCGATCCCGGCGCTGCTCAAGACCGAGCTGAAGGTCAACGAAATCCTGACGAGCCTGATGCTCAATTACGCCATCCTGCAGCTCTTCAACTTCCTGCTGCGCGGGCCGTGGCGCGATCCCATGGGTTTCTCGTTCCCGCAGACGCCGATGTTCACGGTGTGGCAGTCGGTGCCCTCGCTCTACCGGCACATGCACTGGGGGATCGTGATCGCGCTGATCGTGGCGCTGGTGGCGTGGTTCGCGATGAGCCGCTCGGTGTTCGGCTTCCAGATACGCGTCGTCGGCAGCGCACCGAACGCGGCGCGGTACGGCGGGTTCTCCGCAAGGCGCACAGTCTGGCTGGCGCTCCTCGTTTCGGGTGGCCTCGCGGGGCTCGCGGGCGTGCTGGAAGCGGCAGGGCCGTTCCGGCAGCTCGTCCCCGGATTTGCGACGGGCTACGGCTTCACCGCGATCATCGTCGCGTTCCTTGGGCGACTCAATCCGCTGGGCGTGGTCTTCGCCGGCATCGTCCTTGCCATCTCCTATGTCGGGGGCGAGGTAGCACAGACGACCATCGGCCTGCCGAGCGCGGGCGTCGGCATCTTCCAGGCAATGATGCTGTTCTTCCTCCTCGCGGGCGACATTCTCGTGCGCTACCGGTTCAGGCGCGTGATGCCGGCGCGGCCAGCGCGGGAGGCGGCATGAGCCCGGAGTTCATCGTCGCCATCATCGTCGCCGTGGTGGGCGTCGCGACGCCGATCCTGCTCGCGGGGCTCGGGGAGCTGGTCGTCGAGAAATCCGGCGTCCTCAACCTCGGCGTCGAGGGCATGATGCTGATCGGGGCGGTCACCGGGTTCGCGGTGTACTCGGCGACAGGCAGCCCGTGGCTCGGGGTGCTGGGCGCAGCAGCGGCAGGGTCGCTCAGCTCGCTGATCTTCGGCTTCCTGACGCTCACGCTTTCGGCCAACCAGGTGGCGACAGGTCTCGCGCTCACGATCTTCGGGGCGGGGTTCTCGGCACTCTCCGGCAAGGCGTTTCTCGGCCGCACGGTGCCGGCCTTCGACGAACTGTTCCCGCCCGCGCTCGCGGCCGATCCGATCTGGAAGGTGCTCTTCGGCTATTCGCCGATCGTCTACCTGTCGCTGATCATGGTGGTCGCGGTGGCGTGGTTCCTCAAGTCGACGCGCGCCGGGCTGATCCTGCGCGCCGTTGGCGAGAACGACCTCAGCGCGCATTCGATCGGCTATTCGGTCATCGGGGTGCGCTACGCCGCGGTTGCGTTCGGCGGGGCGATGGCGGGCATCGCGGGCTCGACCTTCTCGATGGTCCTGACCCCCATGTGGGCGGAGGGGCTGACCGCCGGCCGCGGCTGGATCGCGCTGGCGCTCGTCGTCTTCGCCGCCTGGCGGCCCTACCGGCTGCTCGCCGGCGCCTACCTCTTCGGCGCGGTGATGACGCTCGAACTCCACGCCAAGGCGGCGGGCGGCTTGTTCTCGGCGCTGCCCCCGGAGTTCTGGGCGGCGCTTCCCTACCTCGCCACCATTTTCGTGCTTGTCGCCATCTCGCTTCGGCGGGAAGGTTCGACAAGCGCTCCGGCCTGCCTGGGCAAGCCGTTCCTACCCACGAGCTGAGGGCCGGTGCGGCGGCCCGGGGCTCGGGAACAACCGCGAAACGTCATGCAGGGAGAACCACGAATGACAATGCTGCCACGTCGAACCATCCTCAAGGGCGGCCTCGCACTCGCCGCCATGCCGGCCCTTTCGGGCCTGGCCCACGGCCAGGAGAAGCTCAAGGTCGGCTTCGCCTATCTCGCCGTTCCGGGCGACTATGGCTGGACCTACGCCCATCACCAGGGAACGCTCGACCTCGAGGCCGCGCTGGGCGAGCAGGTCGAGGTCACCCGCGTCGAGAACGTCGGCGAGAGCGGCCCGAACGTCGAGCGCGTGCTGCGCGAACTTGCCCAGCAGGGCAACAAGCTCATCTTCGCGACGACCTTCGGCCACATGGAAGCCTGCGTGAAGGTCTCGGCGGAGTTCCCCGATGTGATCTTCGAACACTGCACCGGCTTCAAGACCGGCCCGAACCTCGGCACTTACAATGCGCGCTTCTACGAAGGCCGGGCGGTCATCGGCACGATTGCCGGGCACATGTCGAAGGCCGGCGTCGGCGGCTACCTCGCTTCCTTCCCGATTCCCGAGGTAGTGATGGGCATCGATGCCTTCTGCATCGCGGCGCGCAAGGTAAATCCGGACTTCACGCTCAAGGTCATCTGGCTCAACACGTGGTTCGACCCCGCCAAGGAGGCCGACGCCGCACGGGCACTGATCGACCAGGGCTGCGACGTCATCACCCAGCACACCGATTCCCCGGCCCCGATCCAGGTCTGCGAAGAGCGCGGCATCGTCTGCTTCGGACAGGCCTCCGACATGGCCTCGTTCGGCCCGGACTGGTGCATGACCTCGATCGTCGACCACTGGGGCCCTCACTATATCCGAACCGCGCAGGCTGTGCTGGACGGGACCTGGGAGCCCGCTCAGCCATGGGAAGGGCTCAAGGAGAACGTGGTCGTCGACCGCGACGACATCGTGAAGGGCTACGAATTCGTGCAGGCCGCCGCGGATGCGGTCAAGCAGGGCCAGATCGACGGCTCGCTCCACATCTTCACCGGCCCGATCATGGCGGCCGACGGCAGCGTGATGGTCGAGGACGGCGTTACGCCGGACGACGGCTTCCTGCTCAGCCTGCAGCAGTATTCGGAAGGCGTGCAGGCCTAACGAACGTCAGCGGGGCGGCCCGCCGCCGCCCCGCACATTATCTTCTCCGCGAGGCGCTCCGACGGCCA
>CAYRNE010000163.1:0-6754 GCA_964425245.1 uncultured Devosia sp. | reverse complement strand
CAACCAGGCCGACCTCGAGGCCTACCTCCACATGCTGGAGGAAGCCGAGAAGCGCGACCACCGCAAGCTCGGCCGCGAGATGGACCTCTTCCACCTGCAGGAAGAGGCGCCGGGTTCGGTCTTCTGGCACCCCAAAGGCTACATGATCTGGCGCGAGCTCGAAGGCTATATCCGCCGCCGGCTCGACGCCGACGGCTACGTCGAGGTGAAGACCCCCCAGCTCATCGACAACAAGCTATGGGTGCAGTCCGGCCACTGGGGCAAGTTCCGCGAGAACATGTTCGTCGTACCCGACGAAATTCCGTCGACCGAGGGCGACCAGCCGACCATTTCGCCGGACGCCAATTTTCTCGCGCTCAAGCCGATGAACTGCCCGGCACACGTCCAGATCTTCAAGCAAGGCACGAAGAGTTACCGCGATCTACCTCTGCGCATGGCGGAATTCGGTTGCTGTCACCGCAACGAGCCGCATGGCGCGCTGCACGGCATCATGCGCGTCCGCCAGTTTACGCAGGACGACGCGCACATCTTCTGCCGCGAGGACCAGATCAAGGACGAGACGGCGAAGTTCCTGAGGCTCTTCAGCACGGTCTACGAGCACGTCGGCCTGACCAGCATTCGCTACAAGCTCGCGACCCGTCCGGAGGTGCGCGCCGGCGACGATGCGACCTGGGACCGGGCCGAGAAGGCGCTGGCCGAGGCGCTGACCGCTTCGGGCATTGAGTTCGACTACGCACCGGGCGAGGGCGCGTTCTATGGCCCCAAGCTCGAGTTCCACCTGACCGACGCCATCGGCCGGACGTGGCAATGCGGCACCTATCAGCTCGACTACGTCCTGCCCGAGCGGCTCGACGCCAGCTACGTTGCCGAGGACGGGTCGCGCCAGCGCCCGGTCATGCTCCACCGCGCCGTGTTCGGCTCGATCGAACGCTTCATCGGGATTCTCATCGAGAACTACGCGGGCAAGCTGCCGATGTGGCTCGCGCCGGTGCAGGTGGTCGTCGCGACCATCGTTTCGGACTCCGACGACTATGCGCGCACGCTGGTCGAAAAGCTGACTGCTGCGGGCATCCGCGCGGAACTCGATATCCGAAACGAGAAGATCAACTACAAGGTGCGCGAGCACTCCGTGACCAAGGTTCCGCTGATGTTCGTCCTGGGCACGCGCGAGGCCGAGGAGGGGACGGTGTCGATCCGCCGTCTCGGCACAGAGGGCCAACGCGTGCTGGAGGCCGACGCGGCGGTCGAAGAGCTGCGGCGCGAAGCGCTGCCGCCGGATCTTGCCCCGGTGCAAAAGGAAGCCGTCGCGGCCTGAGCCTCAGGCGGCAGTCGTCGACGTGACGGCGTCCACCCTCCGGCTTTCGAGCCGGGCGGTCTCGTCACCCGCGTTGCGGCAGGCGTACGTCGCGCCGGCCGGCACGGCCACGAATCCGCCGGCGGTGACATGGCCGGCAGCGCCGCCGATCATCACTTCGACGACCCCTTCCTCGACGAAGAGGACGAGTCCGTGTGGGCCGTTGCGGCGGGCCCCGGTTTGCGCGAGAGGCGGGAGACGGATCACCTCGCGCGCCGGAGCGAGGCCGTTGTCGTTGGCGGGGCGCATCGCGCGGCGAGGCCGGACCAGATACCCTGCGAAAGCCATGACCGGTCTCCCAAAGCCAACCTCGATCGGTGTTCGAGACCTATCCGGGGCCATCTGAACGCAGCTTGAATGGCTGCAATTGCAGCTAAACGCCGCCTGAACGGATGGCCCAGCACGGGTTAAGGCGCGATCGGGCATTGTCTCCGCATCGACTTCAGGAGGCTGCCATGAGTGCAATCCTCAGACTGATCATAGCCGGAGCCACCGCAGCGCTGATCAGCGCACCCGCCGGCGCTTCGGAGCGTGCCGCCAATCTCGAGACGGCCCAGGCAACCGCGCAGGAAGAATGCCGCGGCTGGGGCGTCCGCTGCGAGCCCGAGATCACGCCCGAATACTGCATTGCCAGAGACAAGTGCGCCATCGCGTTGCCCGGCATTGCCCTCGTCCGTTACGACGCCCGCATGGATGCCATCCTGGGCCGCTGAACCCTTTCGACCTCCCGTGACTTCCTGAACTGCGGCGGCGCCCCGGCGCTGCCGATTTTTTTCGCTAGGCGGGCCGCCCGGCCCGTTGCCATCGCTGCCTGTAGCGGCTCGGCGTCACGCCGGTGGAACGCTTGAAGAGGCGCCGGAAGAAGGTCGGGTCCTCGTAGCCCACTGCGGAACCGACCTCGTCCACCGGCACGGAGGACGCTTCGAGCAACTGCTTGGCCTCTTCGATCCGCAGCGTGAGCACGTAGTCGATGGGCGTGTAACCGGTCGCGTTCTTGAAGCGGCGCTTGAACGTGCGTTCGGGCAGGCCGCTGCGCTCGACGAGCCGTGCGATCGGGTTGGAGATGCTGTAGTTGTCGGCGAGCCAGCTCTGCGCCTTCGCAATGACGGCGTCGTCGTGGCGGCGCGGCCGCAGCAGCGCGGCATAGAGCAGCTGGCCTTCGGCGTGGTCGCCAAGGATGTAGACCTTCGCCGCCTGTACCGCCGCCGCTTCGCCGCGATAGCGCGCGATGAGGTAGAGGGCGAGTTCCTGCCAGGTCGCCGGTCCCCCCGTGGTGACGACCGAGTGGCTCTCGTCGGCTGGCACGAAAATCCGCTCCGGCTGCAGCTTCACCTGCGGGTAGTAACGGCGGAACATGTCAGTGAAGGCCCAGTGGGTGCTGGCGGGCTTGCCCTCAAGCAACCCGGCGTCGGCGAGAAGCAGCGACCCGGTGCAGACCGAGCAGACGACGGCGCCCGCCTGATGCATGCGCCGGACATAGGCCGCGGCCTCGGCCCAGCGTCCCCGTGGATCGTCCTCGAGCGGCAGCGACAGGTCGGGAACGACGATGACGTCGGGAATCGAGTTCGTCCTCAGCGACTCGTGCGGTGCGATCGGCGCGCCCGTGGGAGACACAAAGGGCTCCTCGAGCGGCGAGACGACCCTGGGGATGATCGTTGCTCCGCTTTTCGTCCCGCCGCTCAGCTCGTCCCAGCTCGTTTCGAAACCGCCGAGCACGTCGTAAAGGCTGTAGAGAATCGACGCCGTCGTCTCGGGGACGGCGAGCAGTTTCACGTTGACGGTAGGTGGGCGCACGGCCATGGCGATGCTAGTGGCACAAAAAGCCCGGTTTTGTCGAATCCGTCACTCGCGTGGTTCGCCGGCGGCAAGTACACGGCGCGTCCCTCGCACTCGAAAGGACGCGACAAATGTCTACTGCAGTTCAAACCGTGGCCGACGAGCCGGAACTCGATTTCGTGAGGGCCAAGGCCTTTACCGAAACGCTGCTCACGCACCTCAATTCGGCTTCCATCACCGTAATGATCTCGATCGGCCACAAGCTCGGCCTGTTCGACACCATGGCCAGGCTTGCACCCTCGACCTCCCAGGCGATTGCCGATGCGGCGGGCCTCAACGAGCGCTACGTCCGCGAGTGGCTGGCATCGCTCGTCGTGGGCGGCATCATTGAGTACGACCCCAAGCGGACGACCTACTTCCTGCCCTCCGAGCACGCGGCCAGCCTCACCCGTGGCGCACCGCTCGGCAATCTCGCCGTCTATGCCCAGTTCATGCCGATGGCCGGCTCCGTGCAGGACGACGTCATCGAGCATTTCCGCAACGGCGGCGGCACGCACTACGAGGACTATCCCCACTTCCATGACATCATGGCCGAGGACAGCGACCAGACGATCGTCGCGGCGCTCAGCGACACGATCATTCCGATGGTGGAAGGCCTCGAGGCCAGGCTGAAGGCGGGAATCGACGTCCTCGACGTCGGCTGCGGCAAGGCTCACGCGCTGATCGCCCTGGCCGAAAAGTTTCCACTGAGCACCTTCCGTGGCTACGACTTCTCGGCGGATGCGATTGAGAAGGGCCGCAGCCTCATCGCGACCGCGGGCCTTCGCAACGTCAGGCTCGAAGTGGTCGACATGGCGGAGTTCGGCGAGCTTGGCCGCTACGACCTGATCACGACGTTCGATGCGGTCCACGACCAGAAGAACCCGGGCGACCTGATCAAGGCGATCCACGCCGCGCTCAAGCCCGGCGGCACGTACCTGATGCAGGACATCGCCGGCTCGGCCTACCTCGAGAACAACATGGACATGCCCATGGCCTCCCACCTCTATGCGATCAGCTGCATGCACTGCATGGCGATCTCGCTGGGGCAGGGCGGCGTCGGGCTCGGCACCATGTGGGGCTGGGAAACGGCCAGATCGATGCTGGAAGCGGCGGGGTTCGCGTCGATCGAGAAGCGGCTCCTGGAGCACGACCCGCTCAACGTCTGGTTCATCTCCAGGAAGGCCTGACGACCGCCGCCGCCCGGAGCGCCCGCTCCGGGCGGCATGCATCCGACGCATGTGTGAGAAACGCCCGGCAAGGGTGCACCTGAGGCAGGTATCGATGCTAGGGTCTGGCGATTCGTCCAATTGCCGGTCGGCCCGATGTCTCGTGCACTCTACGTTGTGATCTTTAGCCGCGAACAGTGGTGGGTCGATTTCGAAGGCCGGGCCAATGGCCCCTACGCGAGTCTCGACGAGGCGACGGAGGAAGGTCGGCAGCTCGCGCGCTACGCCGCCCATATGGGGCGGCCCAGCGAACTTCTGGCTCCCGACCAGCACGGCCGGCACCGCGTGGTCTGGTCCAGTGACGCCGAGCCTCATGCCGGCGCCGACTATGCCGTGACGCATGCGGCGGAGTAGCCGCGGCCAGCGGCCAAGCCCCTCCGAGTACCATTCCGGCCCCCGGTGCCGCCGGACTTGACCGCGGTCGCGGCTCCGGCGACCAAATAGCCCTTGACCTTCAACTCGATGGGAACCGCTTCCCATTGTCCGGCGCTCTGTCTACGATTTGAGCCGACAGCCGGACGGGGAGGGCGCCCGCCGCGACCGTGAACGGAGCCAGAATGGGCGCCTACATACTGCGACGCCTGCTGCTGATGATCCCGACCCTGCTGGGCATCATGGCGGTCTCGTTCGTCGTGGTGCAGTTCGCTCCCGGCGGTCCCGTCGAACAGATGATCGCGCAGCTCTCGGGCGTCGGCGTGCCGTCGACCGCCCGGGTGACCGGCACCGCCGAGGGCGATTTCGGCGGCATCGAGTCCGTGACGCGCGAAACGTCCGATGCCGGCGCAACCTCGCAGTACCGCGGGGCGCGGGGCCTGAGGCCGGAGATCATCGAGCGGATCGAGAAGCAGTTCGGCTTCGACAAGCCGCCGCTCGAGCGCTTTGCGATGATGCTCTGGAACTACCTCCGCTTCGATTTCGGCGACAGCTATTTCCAGGGCAAGTCGGTGATCGCGCTGGTGCTCGAGAAGATGCCGGTCTCGATCACGCTGGGGCTCTGGATGACGCTGCTCTCCTACGGCATCTCGATCCCGCTGGGGATCGCCAAGGCGGTGCGCGACGGCTCCCGTTTCGACGTCTGGACGTCGGGCGTGATCATCGTGGGCTATGCGCTGCCCGGCTTTCTCTTCGCGATCCTGCTCATCGTTCTCTTCGCCGGCGGCAGCTTCTGGAGCATCTTCCCGCTGCGGGGGTTGACCTCCGACAACTGGGCGAGTCTGCCCTGGTGGCAGCAGATCCTCGATTACCTCTGGCACATCACGCTGCCGGTCGTGTCGATGGCCGTCGGCGCCTTCGCGACGACGACGCTCCTCACCAAGAACCTTTTCCTTGATGAAATCCGGAAGCAGTACGTCGTTACGGCTCGGGCGAAGGGCCTCAACGAGCGGCGGGTGCTCTACGGCCATGTCTTCCGCAACGCCATGCTGCTGGTGATCGCCGGCTTTCCGGGCGCCTTCATCGGCGCCTTCTTCGGCGGCTCGCTGCTCATCGAGACAATCTTCTCGCTCGACGGGCTCGGCCTCCTGAGCTTCGAGGCGGTGCTCGACCGCGATTATCCGGTGATGTTCGCGACGCTCTATATCTTCTCGCTTATGGGCCTTGTGCTCGGGCTCGTCTCGGACCTCATGTATATGTGGATCGATCCGCGCATCGATTTCGAGACGCGGGAGGTCTGACCGGTGGCTGGGACGATTGCCGCCGGCGTCTATTCGCCCTTCCTCGCCCGCGAACCCGCGGACACGGCCCGCGCCGGCCGGGCGGTCCTCTCGCCCATCAATCGGCGCCGGCTGGCAAGTTTCCGGGCGAACCGGCGCGGCTACTGGTCGCTCTGGATTTTCCTCGTGCTCTTCGTCGTCACGCTGCTCGCCGAAGTGATTGCAAACGACCGGCCGCTGATCGCCTACTACAGGGGCGAGCTTCTGTTCCCGGTCGCCGTCGACTATCCGGAGAGCAAGTTCGGCGGCTTCCTCGCCGTCACGCAGTACCGCGATCCGTTCATTGCCGACGAGATCAGCGCCAATGGCTGGATGATCTGGCCCCCGATCCGCTTTTCCTACGGCACCCGGGACGATTTCCTGCCCACCGCCGCGCCGTCGCCGCCGACCTGGATGCTTCCCGACCACAAGCGCTGCGAGCGCTATCCGAAGGGCGATGAAGACCTCGGCTGCACCTTCGGCAACTGGCACTGGCTCGGCACCGATGACCAGGGCAGAGACGTGCTCTCCCGGCTCATCTACGGCTTCCGCATCTCGGTGCTCTTCGGGCTCATCCTGACCATCGCCTCGTCCGCGATCGGCGTGGTCGCCGGCGCGGTGCAGGGCTATTTCGGCGGCTGGACCGATCTCCTGTTCCAGCGCTT
>CAYRNE010000162.1:0-6770 GCA_964425245.1 uncultured Devosia sp. | reverse complement strand
CGGTGATCGGCGACAGCTACAGCAGCGACGACAACAGCCACATACTCGAAGGGCACCTGCGCATCGAAGACGAGTCGAGCGACGTCTACGTGAAAGGCATCGCCGGCTACTCGGCGGTGATCAACTCGAACTACTCGACCCCGACCGACCCGGCCGGAAACTCGCAGGGCGGCCGCATCCTCTACGCCGGCGCCGACATTGGCTATACCCCGCTGGGCGAGGGAGCCACGGGCTTCGGCGGCTTTGTCGGTTATCAGTACTGGAACGACTCCCCCGACATGGGCCGGGTGAACTTCATCGGGGGCAGCCAGCAGAACGACATCAACTATCACATGATCCGGCTCGGCCTCGCGGGACGACTTGATCTCGGGGGCATCGCGGACATCACCGCCGAGGTCGCGGCCATTCCCTATGCGCCCATCTGGGGCGCCTACGGAGCCTTCGACGGATCGGCCGCTCCAGGCAATCAGTCATCGGCGGGCGGGCTCGGCGGCTGGCTTTACGGTGCGGCCGGCGAGGTTATGGCGAGGTTCCATCCGCACGAGAACTGGTCGATCGGCCTCGGCGGGCGCGCCTGGTACCTGACCGGCCAGGCGGACGTGACGTTCACCACGGACGACAACGGCGGCACCCGCTGGATCACCCAGACGACGGAATTCTCGACCTTCCGCTACGGCCTCCTCGGCGAGGTCAGCTACCGGTTCTGACGGTCTTCCTGAGAAGCCTTGTCCGCTTGCCCTCACGGGGGTGAGCGGATAAGTCTTGCCGCGTTTTCGGAGCCGGACGGCCAGTGACAGATCGTCTTCGCATTGCCCTTGCGCAGCTCAATCCGACGGTGGGCGCGCTGGCGGCCAATCTCGATCTCGGTCGCAAGGCGCTGTCGGATGCCCGTGCTGCCGGTGCGGACATCCTCCTCCTCTCCGAGCTGTTCCTGACCGGCTATTTCCCCGAAGACCTGCTGTTCAAGCCGCGCTTCGTCGATGATGCCATGAACGCGGCGCGCGAACTCGCCCAGGACACGCGCGGCACCGGCGTGAGTCTGCTGCTGCCGACCATCTGGCACGAGGACGGCAAGCTGTATAACGCGGTGCTGCTCTGCGAGGACGGCGACATCATCCAGCGGCGCTACAAGTACGAACTCCCCAACGACGACGTCTTCTACGAGAAGCGCTATTTCTGGCCCGGCCCGCTGCCCGACCCGGTGACGATCAGGGGCGTCACGGTCGGCGTCCCCATCTGCGAGGACATCTGGCACAAGCCGGTTTGCGCCGCCCTCGTCGAGCGCGGCGCGGAACTGTTGCTCTGCCCGAACGGCTCGCCTTACTGGCGCAACAAGCAGCACATCAGGTTCAGGCTGGTGCGCGACCGCGTGCACGAGGATCGGGTGCCGCTCATCTACCTCAACCAGATCGGCGGACAGGACGAACTGGTCTTCGACGGTGCGTCCTTCGCCATGCAGCCGGGCGACGACAAGCCGGTTTTCGAAGGCAGATCCTTCGAGGCCGATTTCATCATTTCGGATTGGGAGCGGCAGTCCGGCGGCTGGCGCTGCGTAGAGGGACATGTCGTGGATCTCGTATCGGTGGACGAGGCGCCATGGCGTGCCTGCGTCACTGGATTGCGCGACTATGTGCGCAAGAACGGGTTCCGCAGCGTAATCCTCGGACTTTCCGGCGGCATCGACAGCGCCGTCGTCGCAGCCATGGCAGTCGATGCGCTCGGGGCCGGCAACGTGCACTGCCTGATGCTTCCGTATCGCTACACGTCGGAGGAAAGCCTGCGCGATGCTCGCGAATGTGCCGATCTGCTGGGGGTTCGGTATGACGTCGTTCCGATCGGCGAGCCGGTGGACGCCGCGCTCGCCGAGCTGCAGCCGGTCTTCGGCAACCGCCCGCCGGACGTGACCGAGGAAAATATCCAGTCGCGCATGCGCGGCGTCTACCTGATGGCCGTATCGAACAAGCTCGGATCGCTCCTTCTCACGACCGGCAACAAGTCGGAGATGGCAGTGGGCTATGCGACCATCTACGGCGACATGAACGGAGGCTTCAATCCGATTAAGGACCTGCTCAAGATGCGGGTCTACGAGCTCGCGGCATGGCGCAACGCCAACATGCCGGGGGACTGCCTCGGCCCGAGCGGTGTCGTCATTCCGCCCTCGATCATCGCCAAGGTCCCGAGCGCGGAGCTGCGGCCGAACCAGACCGATCAGGACACGCTGCCGCCCTATCCCATCCTCGACGAAATCCTCGAAGGGCTGATCGAGAACGAGCTGTCTATCGCCGAGATCGTCGAGCGGGGGCAGGGGCGCTTCGATGCTGCGCTGGTCGAACGGGTCGAGCGGATGGTCTACCTTGCTGAATACAAGCGCCGGCAGGCGGCTCCGGGCGTCAAGATCTCGCGGAAAGCCTTCGGCATCGGCCGCAAGTATCCGATCACCAACGGCTATCGGGACCGTACCGGCAAGTCGCCCGCATCTCTCCCCGAACTGCAGCGCCAGGGCGTGCAATGACCGTCGTCCGCTACGCGCCGTCCCCGACCGGGCGGCTGCACATCGGCAACGCGCGGCCTGCGCTGCTCAACTGGCTGTTCGCGCTCTCGCGGTCGGGCCAGTATGTCCTTCGCCTCGATGATACCGACGCGATCCGTTCGACCGAGGAATTCGCCCGGGGGATCGTCGACGATCTGAAATGGCTCGGGATCGCTCCTGATCGCGTGGTCCGGCAGTCCGAGCGCGGCGCGCTCTACGATGCCGCCCGCGACCGGCTGATCGGCATGGGCAGGCTCTATCCCGCATACGAGACGGAGAACGAGCTCGACCGCAAGCGCATGCGCGCCCGTGCCCGCGGCCTCCCTCCGGTTTACGACCGGGCCGCCCTGTCGCTCACCGAGGACCAGAAGCGGCAGTACGAGGCGGAGGGACGCAGGCCCCACTGGCGCTTCAGGCTCGACGGCCGCCCGGTCACCTTCGACGACGCGATCCGCGGGCCGCAGACCGTCAACACCGCCTCCATGTCCGACCCGGTCCTGATCCGCGAGGACGGGACCTACCTCTACACGCTGCCCTCGGTGGTCGACGACATCGATCTCGGCATCACGCACGTGATCCGCGGCGAGGATCACATCTCCAATACGGGACCGCAGATCGAGATCATCGAAGCCCTGGGCGGAAAGGTGCCGGTTTTCGCGCACCACAATCTGCTGCTCGGTGCGGAGGGGCAGGGGCTGAGCAAACGGCTCGGCTCGCTGTCGATCGCCGACCTGCGCGAGCAGGGTTACGAAGCCCTTGCGGTCGCCCTCGTCGCGGTGCTGACCGGCACAAGCCTGCCGGTCGAGCCGCATCCCGATCTCGAGGCCGTCGCCGAGCGGCTGGATTTTTCCATGATCTCGCACGGTCCGGCGCGCTTCGACCCGACCGAACTGAGCGGGCTCAATGCGCGAATACTCCACCATGCACCGTTCGAGGCGGTACGGTCCCGGCTCGAGCAGCTTGGGCTGGCGGATGAGAAGCTCTGGCTCACGCTCCGCGACAATCTCGAGGTCTTTTCCGATATCGTGCCGCTCGCGGCCATTGTCCGCGGACCGGTGACGCCGCTGGTGGCGCCCGAGGACCGGCAATTCATCGCGACCGCCCGGGAGCTTCTGCCGCCCGAACCCTGGGACGAGAAGACGTGGAAGGCTTGGACCGCCGCGCTCAAGGACCGGACTGGCCGCGCCGGCCGCGCGCTCTACATGCCGCTGCGCATGGCGCTCACCGGGCGCCACGACGGCCCGGAGCTCAGCTCCCTGCTTCCGCTACTTGGGCGTAGGGCGTCACTGGACCGACTATCCTGACGCGCTTGTCGCCGAACTGAACGACGCGCAGCGGCTGGGTGTCGGCGCCGGTCGGCGGCACCGGTACAGCCTTCGGTTCCTCGCCCGGTGCGGCGGGCCGTCGACGGGGCAGCGGAACGCTGACGAAGTGTTGCTCCTCCAGCGCGGCCTGCGTGATCTCGACCTGACGCCGCGGGTCACGCAGCGGCAACGGGAAGGCCTGACCGGCATATTCGATCATGGGGCGCGACCGCCCGTCGGCGGTTTCAGCAATGGTGATCGACCCGTAGTCGACCTTCGGCGTACAGCGCGCTTCGCTGTCGATCTCGGTGCGGAACCTGAAGGCGGTGGGCAGGGCCGAATAGGGCTCGCCCCACATGTTGATCATCTGCTCCGGTTCCTGGCCCGGATTGTCGTAGTAGTAGAGTTCGACATCGAGGCTCGGGCACATTGCGCGGCACTGTTCGGCATCGTTGGGCACGTAGTCAACCAGTGTCGAATAGCTGATCGGCCAGTAAAAGCCGTCGCTCTTCCTCACGCAAAGCGTGCGGACGGTGTGGTAGTCGCCCCAGGGGTCCCACTCGTCCTCCCGGAGCCCGCCTTGGCCGTCGAAGGTGCCGCCGCCCAGTGCATCGAAGAGCTGGTCGAAGAGGTTGCCGCGCCGCCCCCGGGCGGTCTCGAAGCCGTCATCGTCCAGCACGCGTACCCGCGACCCGCAGCCGAAGCGGGCGATCTCCTGCAACAGCGCCTCGCGCTGCTCGGCCACGGCGTTCCCGGTTTCCACGCTGCGGACCAGGGCTTCGTATGCCTTGCGGCCCTCAGTAATTTCGCGGGCGAGTGCGCGGCACTGCCGGCTGAGCTGGCGGCCGGCTTTCGCGTCGTCGTTGCAGCCCCCGCGAACATAAGCGCTCTCGCTGCGCTGCACCCGCTGGCGCATATCGCGTGCGTCGCGCGTGTTGGCGTCGACATTGCGGAAATCGCGGTTGCGGTCGAGCGTGGCGAGCGTGGCTTCGAGCCGCTGGCAACTGGCCGACTGGGCATGCGCGACCGTCACGTCGGCCATGAATCCGACCAGCGCCGCGCCGACCAGGGCGAGCAGCCGCAGGATTTGCGATGGAACTGGCGTCATGGGCAGGTTCGGACTCCTCCTGTCCGCCTATGGCCTCAATGCGTCCAAAGCGAGACCCGCGCAACGCCATAACACATCGTCCGGGCCGCGGTCGCGCCCGCAATCCTGCTCCGGCCGGTCGGAGTGCCGGCCGAGACCTGTCGTTTGCTTTTCGGTGGCGCCGCGGCCCGGGAGGTGCTTTGCTCTCCTGAGAACTGTGCCCGGGAGGCCACAATGAACCGCGCCCTCGGTACTGCCTGCCTGCTGTCGCTCCTTGCCGGCCTGCTGCCCGCTGACGCGGCGGCTGCCCCCGCGCTGGATGCCTTTTCCGCAGCCTGCGAGGGCAATCCCGGTTTCTTCAGCATCGCGGTCGAAGGTCTCGAAACCCAGCCTGAGGCACACACGAGCCTGTGCACCTGCCTTGCCGGCCGGTTCGCGGCATTTCCCGAGGCGGACCTGGTCATGCTGACCAAGGACGTCGATGGCACGGCGACGGCTGAGGACAGGGCGGCCTACGGCGACTACACGGCGCTCGAGCTCAAGGCGCTCGATGCGCTTCAGGTCTGCGTGACCGAAGCCGGCCTGGAGGAAGTGACGGACTCGTCGACCGCACCTGCCGATTTGGCGGACATGACACGCTTCGATGCTTCGTGTCTCGCAAGCGAGGGGCTTCTCGAGGTGATCGGCGGGGCGGTGGAATCGGCGACCCCGCTGCGAAGCCTGCTTTGCGGGTGCCTGTCGGAACGGCTTGCGCCGCTCGTAACGACGGCGGATGCCGTCGTCCTCGGGCAGGATCTGGACGGAACGGCAACCGACGCATCGCGCGGCGCTCACGCCGGTTACGAAGCGCTCACCGAGACCGCCGGCGCCGTGTTCCAGTTATGCTTCAGCGCGCTGCCGGTTCCCGGCGCCCCATAGCGTTATCGGCGGCACTTGATTTCCGGGGGCTTTGCCGTCAGATTGCCGGCGATGAGAACCCGCGCGATTACGATTATCGGCATCTGCATTATCCGCTAAGCATTTGCTGGCGGCGCGGTTTTCTTCACCCCAACCCTTGATGTACCGAAGAGCCCGCTGCCGCGTGCGATACGCCGGCTGGTGAGAAACGACATGGCCTCGGGTACGACGACATTGCGGCTCTACAACTCGCTGACCCGGGAAAAGGCGGAGTTTCAGCCGCTCGATCCCTCGAACGTCCGCATGTATGTCTGCGGCCCGACGGTCTACGACTATGCCCATATCGGCAATGCCAGGCCGGTGATCGTCTTCGACCTGCTGTTCCGGCTGCTTCGCCATGTCTTTGGCGAGAAGCATGTCACCTACGTCCGGAACATCACGGACGTCGATGACAAGATCAACGCACGCGCCGCCCGCGACTACCCGGACCTGCCGCTCAATGAAGCGATCCGTGAGGTCACCGAAAAGACCGCGGCACAGTTCCACCGCGATGTTGCGGCCCTCGGCTGCCTCGAGCCCACGCACGAGCCCCGCGCCACCGAGAACATCGAAGAGATGCAGCGGCTGATCGCAGCGCTGATCCAGCGCGGCCACGCCTATGAGGCCAATGGTGAAGTGCTGTTCGATGTCGGCTCGATGCCGGACTACGGCCGCCTGTCGGGCCGCAACCTCGAAGAGAATCTCGCGGGCGCCCGCGTTGCAGTGGATGAGCACAAGAGGAACCCCGCGGATTTTGTCCTCTGGAAACTGTCGTCCGCGGAGGAGCCCGGATGGGAGAGTCCGTGGGGCCGCGGACGTCCCGGCTGGCACATCGAATGCTCGGCCATGAGCGAGCGTTACCTCGGCCAGGTCTTCGACATCCACGGCGGGGGCATCGACCTCATTTTCCCGC
>CAYRNE010000161.1:0-6777 GCA_964425245.1 uncultured Devosia sp. | reverse complement strand
CAACCGCCCGAGCGCGGGAGACCGATGATGGCTTCGTGGTGCTGGCCGGGTCGACGGCCCGGCAGGTCCCGAGCGCCACCTTCCCCGCCGGATACCTCGCTCTTCGCGAGCAACTTGTCGCCCAGGGAACGCTGGTGCCCGACACCTCCCCAGACCTCTATCGCTTCGCCGAGGACATCCTGTTCTCGAGCCCCAGCGCCGCCGCCTCAATCGTCGCGGCCCGCAGCGCCAGCGGCCCGCTCGAGTGGAAGCTCAGCAGACCGGGTCAGGACCTATCGCTACTGGCGAGAGTCGCGGCTTCGTGACGCCTGCACGGTGCGGCGCCCGCTCCGTCGACCTGAGGCGCTGGCCATCGACGCCGGTGCTCGAAGCGACCTGTTAGAATGCGATCGAGGTAGCTTGAACCTCGCGAGCCCGATCACTAGATTGACATGACAGCATGACAGTCGGAGGCAAAGATGGCCGATCCAATCTTGATCGACCGCCGTAAACTCTTTGAGCAAGTCGCAGCTCACCTGGAGAAGGACATCGTCTCAGGCAAGCTGAAGCCTGGTGAAAGCCTCCCTCCGGAGCGGGATCTCCAGGCGAAGTTCGGGGTCGGTCGACCCGCCATTCGGGAAGCGCTCATCACCCTGCAACGCGCTGGGCTCATCGAGATTGGCAACGGCACGCCGGCCCGCGTCGCCCGCCCCGACGTGCGCAACGTCCTCGCGGGGCTTATGCCGACGGTTCACCAAATTCTTTCAAATGCCGAAGGGCAAAGGCAGCTTCAAGGCGTGCGGCTGTTCGTCGAGGTTGGTCTCGTACGCAATGCTGCTGCCAACGCCACGGACGACGATATCCGATATCTCAAACAGGCGCTGGGAGCAAACAAGCAGGCGATCGGCGACGCCGCGGCCTTTGCGCGTACCGATGTCGCGTTCCACCGCGCTTTCGCGGAAATCATGCGCAACTCGGCATTCCTGATCCTGCACGATGCGATGTCGGACTGGCTGCGGGAACAACGGCGCATCGCGCTCATGGAAAAGGATGAAGATAAAGCCGGCTATCGTGCGCACGCGCGCATCTACGAAGCCGTTGCGGCGCACGATCCCGACGCCGCAGAGGCCGCGATGCGCGATCATCTCGAAATTGGCGCCAAGGCCTTCTGGAAGCGCTACTCGGAGCCAGCCGCTTCGGCATAGCGTCGCTCCACCGTCTATTTAGGCGGAATCCGTAATCGCCTGCTCGGTCGCGCAACACATCATCAACCAGGCTAGCTATCGTACTATACGGTTGAATGATGGCATGATAGGCTCCCCGTGAGGGAGGGTGCCGTGATCGAGCGACTAACAACTGTTCTATATCGGGCAACACTGTGGACGCTGGAGAGTGACAAGGATCGCGCAGATCCTTGGAGCGAGGTGCAACTTTTCGCGCATGCCACTGGACCTGAGGGACAGACGATACGAATCCCAGCATTCTGGGACGGAGGCCGCACGTGGCGCTTCCGACTGTCCGTCCCATGCGTCGGCGCATGGAGACTCAGCACCGAATGCAGCGACCCGAGCGACGGGGGATTACACGCTCGTGTCGCCATGCTTGAGGTCAATGCTGCCAGGACAAATGATGCAAGCCCTCTCTACCGCCATGGCCCGGTGCGGTTGTCGGAGGACGGCGGGTCTTTCGAGCACGCCGACGGCACACCGTTCCACTGGCTCGCGGACACCTGGTGGATGCTCGGAACCGACCGGGTTTCGTTTCCCCATGGCTTTGGCAGGCTTACTGCCAAGCGGCGTGAGCAAGGCTTCTCGGCGGTGCAAATCGTCGTCGGCTTTCAGCCGGATACGACCCCGTTCGACGGCCGCGATTCAAATGCCGGTGGCAGCCCTTGGTTGCCCGACTACCAAAGCGTCAATCCGGGATACTTCCAGCTCATCGACCTGCGGCTGGAGCATCTTGTAGAGAACGGCATCCTTCCGTGCGTCCTTGGCGGATGGGGCTATCACGCGCTGTTCATGGGCAAGGAGCGGATCATCGCGCACTGGCGATACCTCGTCGCGCGCTACGGCGCTTGGCCCGTCGTGTGGTGCCTCGCCGGCGAAGGCGCCATGGCCTACTACCTGTCGGACAACAAGCCGAGGGACACACGCGACCTGCAGCAGCTCTGGCCAGTTGTCGCTCGCGCCGTGCGCGAGATCGATCCGTGGCAACGCCCGCTGACTCTGCACCCGCGCAGGCAATCTTGGGACGATACGGCCGATCCATCGACCTTGGATTTCCACATGACGCAGGCGGGGCACCTGCCGCATGCGCCTCGCCTCGCGCTCGAAGAGCTGGCGGTCGGTCGTGCGCGCTTTCCCGGCAGGGTTATTATCAATGCGGAGCCGCCCTACGAGGGTCACGGCGGTACGAACCTAGCCGACCTGCAGCGATATTCCTTTTGGTCGAGCATGTTGTCAGGTGCATCGGGGTTCACGTACGGGGCGGCGGGTATTTTTCAAGCCAACGACAGAGAGCGACCCACCGGCCATCGTCCCGATGGCGGTGCCTACGACTCGGTCTTCTGGGATGTAGGCTTGACGTTCCCGGGTGCTGACCAGATCGCCAGGGGGCACGCCTTGTTGAAGTCTCTCGGATACCACGAATTCAGTGTCCATCCGGAATGGGCAAGGATCGACTTGCGCTTTGGCCACGAAGCCTACTTCTGGCCAATTCAGGCGTTCGCCGCGGGCATTCCGGGCAAGGTACGCGTCATTTATCTTCCATTGCGCTGGTATCACTGGGATGGTCCGCTCGTTCGCGACTTGGAGCCGGGCGTTCGCTACAAGGCCGCATATGTCGAAACTGACACGCTGCAGCGCCACGAGCTCGGTGAGATCATCGGCGATGTGGACGGCCTGTGGCACGGCCCCGTTCTGCCTCACATGTTCGATTGGCTACTGATACTCGAGGCCGTCTGAGAAGCCACCCGATGGGACCTCGAATACCCGGCTATTCCTCGACATCCGGCCCGCTCGTCGCCCAGTAGGCCTGTGCAAGTTGTTCGAGATGATTTCGCATCGCGTTCTCCGCTTCATCCGGATCGCGCGAGACAATCGCTTCGAAGATCTTCACGTGTGCCCGGTGGGCCGTTTCCTCCTGACCCACCATAGTCAAGGAAACACTTCGCTGCTGCCGCAGCCAAGCCGAGAGGGCGTCGTGAAGCGCGATGACGATTGGGTTTTCCATCGTCTTTGCAATGCTCAGATGAAACTCGACGTCAGTCGATATGAAGCGCTCCCGGTCGCCGAGAGCCAACCCATTTGCCTCGAGCGCGTGCTCTATGTTCGCCAGATTGTCGTGGCTGGCAGAAGTAGCCGCGTGACGGGCCATCCCGGTCTCGAACAGAAGCCGAAGATGCTGGAAGTGCCTTTGACCAGTCGGGGTGGAGAGCATCTGAAGGACCGCTGGCATCGCGTTTCCCAGAACAATAGCTGGCGTCGGCATCAATACGCGTGCAGGGGTTCCATTCGCGACCTCGATCAGCCCTAGGCGCTGCAACGTAATCAGTGCCTCTCGCACAGCGGGACGGCCAACGCCAAACTGCGCCTGCAGCTCTCGTTCCGTCGGAAGCCTATCGCCGGGCTTAAGCTCGCCACTCAGAATCCAGGCCTGCAGGTGCGAAGCCACCTGCTCGAAAAGCTTACGGCGATCGATAATGCTGCCCACAGCGAACCTATCATACAATCAAGCTTGACTATAGCTTGCTTGCATTATAGCAAGGTCGTCTCGGGCGCAACATGGTGCAAGGCGCCGCCGGCAGATCGATGTGACGCGATGCCGGCCACGGTCGACAAACCGTGACGTGCGGGGCGGCCCGGAAAACAAGCCGCGCCTTGTGCGAGGCAAGTGCTCAGGAGGGAAACATATGGCAATTCATTTGCGTCCGGCGTTGGCCGGGCTATCGGCTTTGGTCCTGCTGTCCGCAGCCCTCGGCTCCTCGGCAGCCCAGGACCAGGTCACGCTTCGCTTCGCCGACTTGCACGCCGGAGACCATCCCAGTGGTCCCGTCTACAAGGCATCGCTTGACGCCTGGCGAGCGGCCCATCCGGAGGTCAACCTCGTTGTCGAGTACTCCATCGGCGACGATCAGCGGGTAAAACTCGCGACGGACCTCGCTGCGAACAACGTCGCCGACGTCTTCTTCAATTGGACGATCCCCGGCGATGTCATGAAGTTCATCGAGGCAGGCATCGTCCTCGAAGTTCGCGAGTACCTTGCCAAGAGCAGGGAGCTCACGAGCGACCACTGGACTGAAAGCCAGATGGCTTCAGCGACGGTCGACGGCGTTCCATACGGTTTGCCCGACACAGCATTCAAGTGCTTTATGATGTACAACTCCGCCCTCTTCGACCAGTACGGGCAGGAGGCCCCGACCAACTGGGATGAACTGGTTGCGGTGTCGGAAGTGTTCAATGCCAACGGCATAGTCCCGATCGCCCAAGGCTCCAAGGGTGGCAATCCGGGACACCTCTTCTACAACGCCATACTCGACCAATTGCCCAACGGGGTCGAGGATTCCTACGCTGCCGCAACGACCCACAACGTCTCCACTGAGTCGATGCGGCAGGCGGGCAGGCTCATCCTTCAAATGCGCGAACTGAACATTCTGCCCGAGGACAGTATCGCCAACGGCGACTGGCCCCCCTCGGTCGTGCTTTACAATCAGTCCAAGGCCGCGATGATCTACACCTGCCCGTGGATGATCTCGCAGATCGTCCCCGAGGTGGCCGAGGTCACGGAGATGATGTACGTCCCGGACATGCCCGGAGCCGTTCGATCCGGCAGGACGTTCAACGTCGGCACGGTCAACACGATCTGGATGATCAATAAGTCCTCTTGGGACGACCCCCGGAAGCAGGCCGCGATCATCAGCTTCCTGGATGAAGCCATTATTGTTCCGGAGATCTACGGCAATACGGTCGAGACCGGGTCGTTTCCCGCCTGGAACGCATCCCCAGAGGAATTGGCGTCGCTTGACCTCTCACCCTTGGCGGCCAAGGTCGTTGCTTTCACGGAAACTTCGCCGGACCTCCATACGCCGCTCGTGAACTTCATGACGACCGCAGGGTCGCTGACAGCCTACCTCGAGACAATGGACAAGCTCTTCGCGGGCCAGGACCCCGACAAGGTCTTCGACGAGTTCCAGACAACCGTCGACCGCGAGATGGAATAAGCTCGGCCGGATCTTTCCGTTTGCGGCGCTGAACCAACAACTGCGGTCGGCGCCGCAAACGCTGGACGCCTTTTGACACCCAAGGCGCATGTTTGACCGTGTCCAAACTTTGACCGTCGATAACAGAGTGCTGACTGTGCATATCGGAAAAAGGATATTCGCGGCGGTGTTCCTCGCGCCCGCAATGCTGCTCTACAGTGGGCTCGTTTTCGTCCCGATCGTCGCCACGGTCTACTTTAGCCTGACCAACTGGCGCATCGGCCGCGAAATCAGCTTCGTCTGGTTCCGAAACTACTTCTATCTGTTCGATGATCCACAGTACTGGGCCGTAGCGATCAACTCACTGAGCATCGTCGTCGGTGCCATATTCGTGCAGATTCCCGCTGCCTTGATTCTGGCTTACCTCCTGCACTGGGTCGGAAGGGGGTACCGCATCTACCGCTCAGTAATCTTCATGCCAGTCGTTATCGCTCCGGTCGCGATTGGGATCGCTTTCACGGTATTCTACAATGGCAACATAGGGGCACTGAACAACCTTCTCACCTCTGTCGGTCTGGAAAGCTGGACTCGCAGTTGGCTGACCGAAGAGGACACGGTCCTGTGGGCCGTAAATATTCCGACGCTCTGGCAGTATGTCGGCCTCTATACCATCATCTTCCTCGCCGCGATCCGGAGCATTCCGTCCGAACTCTTCGAGGCGGCAACGATCGATGGTGCGTCCCGGCTGGTCATGCTGCCGTTGATCGTCGTGCCGCTGCTGCGTGAGGCGATCGTCATCTGCCTCATCCTCGCCTCAACCAATGCGATCCGGGCCTTCGACCACTCATGGGTTATGACGCAGGGCGGTCCGGGTCAGGCATCGTCGTATTTTGCCACGATGATCTACAAGCGCGGCTTCATCGACAGCCAGTTCGCCTACGCGGCCGCCGCCTCAATAACGCTCCTCGTGTATGTCCTGATTCTCGCAGCACTGGTACGCGCAGCGCTACCCGGCAGGGTAAGAACGTGAGCACGGCAATGCCAATCACCGCGGCCGCCCTCACGAGGCAATCGCGCCCGAGCATCTTTAGACCAGGCCTCGCGCTTTACGCCTTTCTCGGCCTCTATTGCCTTGTCAGCCTCTTTCCGCTGATCTGGGTTTTCCTCTCCTCATTCAAATCGAACGAGCAAATCCTAACCTCGATCCTGGGGCTGCCGACCGAATGGTCGCTCGACAACTACATCAAGGCTTGGGATATCGCGGCCATCGGCCCTTCGATGATAAACACGATCATCGTCACGGTACCGACCTTGATTATCGTACTGCTCACCGGCTCAATGGCAGCTTACGTGCTCGCGCGCGTTCTACCGAACCAGTGGATCTACAACTTCTTCATCGTTGGAATAATGATCCCAGTGCAGGTGATCATCATTCCCACCTTTATCCTGATCCGCTCTGTGGGTCTGGTGAACAATCTCGCAACACTCGTCCTCCTCTACAGCGCCAGCGCCCTGCCACTCGCAATCTTCATCCTTGTGGGATTCATGCGCGGCATTCCAAGAGAGCTGGAGGAGGCCGCCGCAGTCGACGGCGCGGGGCG
>CAYRNE010000160.1:0-6780 GCA_964425245.1 uncultured Devosia sp. | reverse complement strand
CGGACTGCTCCTCGCCCAGAAGATTGCCGGCGCCGCGGATGTCGAGGTCGTGGCTCGCGAGCTGGAAGCCCGCGCCCAGGCTCTCGAGCGACTGGAGCACCGATAGCCTTCGCTCGGCCGTATCGGTCAGCTTCTGGTCCGCCGGAATGGTGAACAGGGCGTAAGCGCGCTGCTTGGCGCGGCCGATGCGGCCCCTGATCTGGTACAGCTGGGCGAGGCCGAAATGGTCGGCCCGGTGGACGATCAGCGTATTGGCATTGGGGATGTCCAGCCCGCTCTCGACGATGGTCGTCGAAACCAGGACGTCGAACTTGCCGTCGTAGAAGTTGTTCATGATGTCGTCGAGCTCGCCGGCCGGCATCTGGCCGTTGGCGACCACGAACGACACCTCCGGCACCTGCGTGCGCAGGAACTCGGCGATATCGGGCTGATCCTTGATCCGCGGCACGACGTAGAATGCCTGCCCGCCGCGGTACTTCTCGCGCAGCAGCGCCTCACGTACCGACAGCGGGTCGAAGGGCGAGATGAAGGTGCGAATGGCCAGCCGGTCGACCGGGGGCGTACCCAGCAGGCTGAGGTCGCGAACCCCGGTGAGGGCAAGCTGCAGCGTACGTGGAATCGGCGTTGCGGTCAGCGTCAGCACATGGACGTTGCTGCGCAGTTCTTTGAGCCGCTCCTTGTGGGAAACACCGAAGTGCTGCTCCTCGTCGATGACCAGCAGACCCAGGTCCTTGAACTTGATCGCTTTTCCGAGGAGGGCATGAGTACCGACGATGATGTCCACGCTGCCGTCGGCTATGCCTTCCTTGGCCGCCTTCAGCTCCGGCGCCGAGACGAGGCGGGAGGCCTGGGCGACGCGGATCGGCAGCCCGGCGAAACGTTCCTTGAAGGTCTTGAAGTGTTGGCGGCTGAGGAGCGTCGTCGGTACGACCACGGCGACCTGCTGGCCGCTCATCGCCACGGCGAAGGCAGCACGAAGCGCGACCTCAGTTTTGCCGAACCCGACGTCGCCACACACAAGACGGTCCATGACCCGTCCGGAGGTGAGATCGTCGAACACGGCCTCGATGGCGGCCAGCTGGTCCTCGGTCTCGTCGTATGGAAAACGCGCGGCAAACTCGTCGTAGAGACCGGAAGGAACGTCGATCGGCTCGCTCGTCGAGAGCTGGCGCTGCGCGGCGATCTTGATGAGCTGCTCCGCCATGTCGCGGATGCGCTTCTTGAGCCGGCTCTTCTTCGCCTGCCAGGCGACGCCGCCCAGCTTGTCGAGAACAACGCCCTCGGTATCCGAGCCGTAGCGCGACAACAGCTCGATATTCTCGACCGGAAGATAAAGCTTGGTGTCGCCGGCATACTGGATCTCGACGCAGTCGTGCGGCGCGCCGGCGGCCTCGATCGCCTTGAGGCCCAGGAACCGGCCGATGCCGTGATCGACATGAACGACGAGATCGCCCGCAGCAAGACTCGTTGCCTCGGTCAGTGCTTCGGAGGCGCGCCGGCGCCGCTGCGGGCGGAGCATGCGCTCCCCGAGAATGTCCTGTTCCGAGAGAACGAAGAGATCGTCGGTGGCGAAACCCGTTTCGAGCCCGAGCACCACGAGCGAGGTCGTGTTGGGCGCGGTTGTCTCCGCGTCGTGCCAGTTCTCCGCGAGTCGCGGGTGGCTGAGACCGTGGTCGCCGAGCACCTGCGCCATCCGGTCGCGCGAGCCCTCGCTCCAGCACGCGACGATGGTTCGCCTGCCCGCCTGCCGTTCGCGCTTGAGGACGGCGACGACTGCCTCGAACAGGTTGAGGTCCGTCGCCTGCCGTTCGGCGGCGAAATTGTAGGCAACGCGCCCCCCGGCATCTTCCGAGCGCGTTTCGTCGGGCGAGGCGAACGGCGAAAGCTGCAGGACTTCTGCGCCAGCGGCGAGATCGTAGAGGTCGTCGCCGACCTCGTAGAGCTGCGCGGGCCGGAGCGGCTTATATGGCGCTCCGGCGACGGCCTGGCTGGCGGTCCGCGCTTGCTCGCGAGCCTCGTAGTAGTCGGCGATCTGCTGCTGACGTTCGGCGAAGGCTTCGCGCGCCTGGTCGTCGAAGACGAACGCCGCCGTGCCGGTGTAGTCGGCCAGACTGCCCATTCGTTCATAGAACAGCGGCAGCCAGTGCTCGACGCCGGGATAGCGTTGCCCGGCGCTGACCGCGGCATAGAGCGGATCGTCGGCGGTGTTGCCGCCGAACGCGGCGGTGTAGCCGCGGCGAAAGCGCTTGATCGACTCGTCGTCGAGCAGCACCTCGCTCATCGGCGCGAGCGCCACCGATTTGACGGTGCCGCTCGTCCGCTGCGACTCGGCGTCGAAGGTTCGTATCGATTCGAGCTGGCGGCCGAAAAAATCGAACCTGAGCGGTGCCTCGGCGCCCGCCGGGTAAAGATCGATCAGGCCGCCGCGCACCGCATACTCGCCCGCCTCGCGTACCGTGGGCACGCGCAGGTAGCCGTTACGCGCCGCCCAGTCGATCAGCCGCGCGCTGTCGACGACCTGCCCCGCGGCCGCACTGAAAGACATGGTCTCGATGACCTCGCGCGGCGGCAGCTTCTGGATCAGCGCGTTGACCGCGGTCACGACGATCGCGCCGCGGGTCCCAGGTTCGCTAAGCGTCGCGAGGGTCGTCATGCGGGCCGCGATCGTCACCTGGTTCGGCGACACCCGGTCGTAGGGAAGGCAGTCCCAGGCCGGCAGCGTCAGGATCGTATGTCCGGGCATGAGCTGGCTCAGGATTTCCGCCATGCGCTGCAGGCGCTGGCCGTCGCGGGCGACGAAGACGAGGCTCGCCGGCGCGTCCAACCCGGCGCGCAGCTGCGCCTCGGCGAGACGCGCGAGGACGACCGGCTGCATGCCGTCGGGAACGTTGGTTATGAGGCGGTCGGGGCGGCGATCAGTCATCGAGTCGTCAGTCTGAAGGCGATGATGCGGTCGAGCAGCATGCGATCGGCATGTGCCGGCGGGGTGGCCTGGTTCAACAGCCAGGACTGGAGTTCGGTTTCCTCCGCCTCCAGCAGGGCCTCGAAGCGATCGAGCCCGGCCTCGTCCATCCGTTCGAGCTCGGCATCGGCGAACGGCCCGAGCAGCAGGTCGAGTTCGCGCATGCCGCGGTGCCAGGCCCGATAGCGCATCCGGCGACGACGCAAAGACAAGTCTTCACCGGCTCTGTTTGGAGGGGCCATGATCGGGTCGGCTCGGCGCTGTTGAACGGCCTCTTTACGCCCCTCGCACTGGCACAGCAACCGCCATTAAATGTATATACAATTATTGAGTGCGATGCTAAGCATGTCCATGTGGAGATCAGCTTCGATCCTGCGAAACGCGGCAAGACTCCACGGGAGCGAGTTTGGGCTTCGCGAATGCACCGGAAGTCCTGCGGTGGATCGACGCTCGATTCGATCACGGCGAGGGAGAGCAAATTGCGCGGGAGCAAGCGTACTACGAAGAGCTCTTGGGTTGATCCGGACGATGCGCCCGAACTGACCCGGCAGTGGTTCGAGCGAGCGGGTCAATACGACGGCGGGAAACCGGCGAAGCGCGGCAGGCCGCCGGCGGAGAGTCCAAAAAAAGCTATATCTCTCCGCGTCGATGCCGACGTTCTTGAGAAGTTCAAGGCCGATGGACCGGGATGGCAGAGCCGCATGAACGAGGTTCTGCGCAAGGCCGCCGGTCTCTAGCCGGCACATGCCCCGGCCCGCAATTCTCGATCCGCTGTTCCGCTCGCTGCGCTCTATAAAGGGCGTGGGACCGCAGCTCGGTCTCGTGCTGAACCGTTTCTTCGGCGCCGAGGGACAGGATGCGATTGCACTCGATGTGCTCATGCACATGCCCTCGGCCACCATCGACAGGCGGCGCATGGAGGGCGTGGCGCGGGCGTTTCACAACCACATCGCAACGGTGAAGGTCCACGTCGACCGTCACGTACCGCCGCCGCCCGGCAAGAGGCACCTGCCCCATCGCGTCAAGACGCACGATGAGACCGGCGAGCTCGACCTCGTCTTCTTCCACGCCAAGGGCAACTGGGTAGAGAAGACGCTGCCCGTTGGCGAGGAACGCTACGTCTCGGGGACCATCGGCTTCTTCCAGGGGCAGAAGCAGATCACGCATCCCGACTTCATCGTGACCCCGGCCGAGTTCGATGAAATGCCGCTAATCGAGCCGGTCTATCCCCTCACGCACGGCCTCTCCTCGCGGGCCATGACGAAGCTCAGCCGTCAAGTGCTCGGCCTGCTGCCGAAGCTCCCCGAATGGACGGCCGCGGAGCGGCTTGCCGGCTTCAAGTGGCCGAGCTTTCACGATGCCATGCATGCCGTCCACGCGCCGGAAACACCCGAGGACGCAGAGCTCTGGGGCCCAGCCCGCATGCGGCTCGCGTATGACGAATACCTCGCCGGCCAGCTCGCGCTCATGATCGTCCGCTCGACGACGACCGGGGCGCGGGGCGTGGCGCGCACTTTCACGGGCGAGATCACCGCCGCGGTGGAGTCTGCCCTGCCCTTTGCGCTGACCGAAGGCCAGCGTGCCGCGATCGGGGACATCCGTGCCGACCTTGCTGCACCCGACCGCATGTCGCGGCTGCTGCAGGGCGACGTCGGTTCTGGCAAGACGGTCGTCGCGCTGATGGCAATGGCCGCCGTGGCCGAAAGCGGCGCACAGTCGGCACTGATGTCGCCGACCGAGATTCTTGCGACCCAGCACTACCGGACGCTGGTCCCGATCTGCGTAAAAGCGGGGATCGGCATCGAGCTGCTGACGGGAAAAATGCCCGCGGGCGATCGCCGTGCGGCGCTCGAACGCCTCGCTTCGGGCGAGAGCAGCATTGCCGTCGGCACGCACGCGCTGTTTCAGTCCGGCGTG
The DNA here is from genome assembly GCA_964425245.1 of uncultured Devosia sp. Classification (GTDB taxonomy): domain Bacteria; phylum Pseudomonadota; class Alphaproteobacteria; order Rhizobiales; family Devosiaceae; genus Devosia_A. The sequence continues at coordinate 1,901 of CAYRNE010000160.1, read as the reverse complement.
GCGTTCAGGAACCTGGGCCTGACCGTAGTCGACGAGCAGCACCGCTTCGGCGTCCACCAGCGGCTGGCGCTGAGCGAAAAGGGCCGCCACACCGACCTCCTGGTGATGACCGCGACACCCATCCCCCGCACGCTCGTGCTCACCCATTTCGGCGACATGGCGGTCTCGGTGCTGCGCGAGAAGCCGAAAGGGCGCCAGCCGATCGACACCGCCGTCCTTTCGATCAGCGAGTATCCGCGCGTCGTCGATCGGCTGAGAAAGCGCGTCGAGGAAGGTGCCCAGGCCTTCTGGGTCTGCCCGCTGGTCGAGGAGTCGGAAGTGCTCGACGTCGTATCCGCACAGGATCGCCATGCCGAACTGAAAAAGGTGTTCGGCGACAGGGTCGCGCTGGTTCACGGCCAGCTCTCGCCGGCGCAGAAGCAGGCGGAAATGGAACGCTTCGCCACCGGTGAGGCGCGCATCCTCGTTGCGACGACCGTGATCGAAGTCGGCGTCGACGTGCCCGCAGCGACGATCATGATCATCGAGCATTCGGAACGCTTCGGCCTCGCGCAACTGCACCAGCTGCGCGGCCGCGTTGGCCGTGGCTCAGAACGCTCGGCCTGCCTGCTGCTCTACAAGGAACCCTTGAGCGAGACGGCCAAGACGCGCCTCGAAACCATCAAGGGCACGGACGACGGCTTCGAAATCGCAGAGAAGGATCTCGAGCTGCGTGGTCAGGGCGATGTCCTCGGCACGCGGCAGTCCGGCATGCCCGGTTATCGCCTTGCCGTTCCCGACGTGCACCGCCACCTGCTCGAGTGGGCGCACGACGACGCGAAGGAGGCGCTGGCCAATAACCCGGGCCTTTCCGGGCCCCATGGCGAAGCCCTGCGCAGCCTGCTCTATCTCTTCAGGAAGGACCTCGCGCTGCCGCTGATCCGGGCGGGCTGACTGGTTCTGCTTCGCGGCGCGGGCCCTATGCGGGCTAGTGCCTTACCTCGGCGAGTCACTTCGACGATTTCCCCGCGCGACGCCGCTTCGAGCAATTCGCTGAGCTTCGCCTTTGCTTCCGCTACGCTGACTGTCTTCACCTGTTGTCCTTGGTCAGACCATCTAGTTGGTCATATAGCACCAGCCAGCCCGCCAATCAGTCCGGTGGATCGCTTGGTGCGAGCCACTGGATGTTTGACCGAGCTCGGCGCATCGCTTTCCCGAAAGGCCGCACACGACGGAGTACGCCGGAGAAAAGCAGTTTGCTGCAGGGGCCGGGCGTCTCGGCTACGCCGTCGAACTTCTGTCCTGATCAGGCCAAGTCCAGCGCATGGCGCTTGAGGTCCGCGAGCGCAACGAACTCCAGCGCGTGACGATTGGTCGACCGGAGCGCCACTTTCGGCGCCGCGTTCGCCTGAAGCGCCTCGCGCCAGCGCAGGATGTGCACACACCAGCGATCGCCGGCGCTCAGTCCCGGGAAGCCGTAGTCGGGGCGCGGCGTCGAAAGATCGTTGCCCACCGATTTCGAAAAGGCGAGGAACGCCTCGGTGATCTCGCAGCAGACGAGGTGGCGCGCCGCAACGTCCGGCCCGGCGAGACATGCGCCGGTGCGGAAATAGCCCGTCATCGGATCGGTCGAGCACGGCAGCAGCGGCTCGCCGAAGACGTTGACCTCGCCCGCAGGATCGTAGGCTTCGCTACTCAACGGTAACGGACTTCGCGAGATTGCGCGGCTGATCGACGTCCGTGCCCATGAACACCGCCGTGTGATAGGCGAGGAGCTGGACCGGAATGGTCGCGACGATGGGCGCAACGAAGGGATGAACCTTCGGAACGACGATGGTTTCGGCGACACCCTCGCCGATGTGGCGAGCGCCCTCCTCGTCGGTGATGAGGATGATCTGCCCGCCGCGCGCCGCGACCTCCTG
>CAYRNE010000159.1:0-6784 GCA_964425245.1 uncultured Devosia sp. | reverse complement strand
GCACGGTCGCCGATCTCGAAGCCCATACGAAATCCGAGGTGATCAAGTTTTCCGCCTCGGGCTTCCGCGACTTCACGCGCATCGCAGCCTCCGACCCGGTGATGTGGCGCGACGTGTTCCTCACCAATCGCGATGCGGTGCTCGAAATGCTGGGCCGATTTCTCGAGGATCTCTCGCGCCTGCAGCGCGCGGTACGGGTCGGCGACGGCCCCGCACTCGAAGAGCTCTTCACGCGCACCCGCGCGATCCGCCGCTCGATTATCGACGTGGGGCAGGATACGGCGGCCGCCGACTTCGGCCGGCCGCATGGCGCTGGCGATGCGCCGGCCGCGGAGCCGGCTCTGGCGCGGGATGCGGGTGGCAGCGACGACGCCTAGCTCAGCGGCGGGACGACCGCCACGGGGATGAGCCCCGAAAAGACGACTCCCGCCTTGATCGTCAGCGTCTGGGAATAGCTGCCGTCCTCCGCCTGCCCGCCGAGGATCAGCGCCTTCCAGTCCGCCGGAAGTGCATCGCCGAGACGTTCGACGACGCCCCGGCTCCGGATCGCGATCTGGCCGTCGAGCCGCGATGTCGAATCGAGCCCGAGCGCGCCGGAGCTTTCGATGAATTCCTCGCCTGCCCTGCCGCTCAGCGAGACGAGTTGCAGCTGGCCGCCGGCCTCACGCCACCGGTTCACGGCATCCCCCTGGCCGTACGCACGCAGATCATCGGGGAGGCCCGAAAGCACCGCCTCGAGCGTCGCCTCCCCGCCGGCGATTCCCAGTCCCGGTGCCGCGGTATCGGTGAGGGTCGCAAAGGCCCTGAGCGCCGAGGTTCCCGATGCCGGATCGTGCTGCTCCCGAATGTCGACCAGATGGGCTTCGGCGTGCTCGGCCGTCATGATGGTCGCCTCGGCGACTGTAACGTCCGTCCAGTTGACTCCTTCGCCGACAATGGACACCCGCCCGATGCGCCAGCCTTCGCCCGAAAGGCCACGCCAGAGGTCGCCGGACGTCAGCCTCAGGCTGCCGTCCATGGCGCTGAAGTCGATGCTGTTCCGGACGCCCGAAAAGGCATCGGAAATGCCCACCGGTCCAAGCGCGGAGAGCCTTGCATGCACCGGGTTATAGACCAGAACCGACGCCCTGACGCCCGGAAGGGTCGCCGTAACGTCGCCCGAGACGATCGTTGCATCCGTGCAATTCAGGTCGAAACGGAACGGAAAGCCGGTAATGTCGAGCTTGGCGCAGGCGATGCCGTCACCGCCCTGCTGGCCGCCGGGGGCAAGGCCGGCGACCGCTTCGCGTATCTGGCCGGCCGCGAAGAACCATCCTCCTGCCCAGAGCGCGGCGACGAACGCCACGACGGCAAGCAGCACGACGAATTTTCTCATTGCGGTTTCCCGGCCAGCCGCCCGTTTTCTCGCGCACGATTGCGCGGGCCGGAACCTAGCGTTAGGAACTGGACGACAACAAGGTCGGGACGCCTCTGTTGCCCCATGAATCGACTCACTGGGTTTTCGGCTACGGATCGCTGATCTGGCGGCCGGGCTTCGCCTACCGGCGAGCCGTCCGCGCCCTGCTGCGCGGCGCGCACCGCAGCCTCTGCATCTATTCGCACCGGCATCGCGGAACGCCGGAGCGGCCCGGCTTGGTCTTCGGGCTCGTGCGCGGCGGCTCCTGCCGCGGCGTCGCATTCGAGGTCGAGAGCCACAACTGGCAGGAGGTCCAGGGCTACCTGCGGGCGCGGGAAATGGACCGCGGCGTCTATCGCGAGGCGCTGCGCCCGGTTCAGCTCGACGAAGGCGCGATCGTCACAGCGCTCGCCTTTCTCGTCGACGACCATCACGTGCAATACGCGGGCCGGCTCGACATCGCCGAGCAGGTCCGGCTGATCCGCACCGGCCATGGGGAATCGGGCCCGAACCACGAATACGTGCTCGAAACCGCGAGGCACCTCGAGCAGCTCGGCATCCACGACCGCTATCTCACCGCGCTCGTCGATGCGCTCAACGGTACGGACCTGCCGGTCGCGGTCGAAAGCGCCTAGGCCGCGCTGAGCCCGGCAACCGGAGACGCGCCTTCGAGATCCCAGATCACCGTCATGCGCTCGACGTCGTCCCCGTCCGCAGCGACCTCGAAAGCCCGGTCGGCGCAGGTCAAGGCAAGGCGGAAGCGCGCGCGGCTCTGCGCGTCCCCGATAAGGTCGGTGCTCGAACCCGCCCACAGGACGAGGCTACCCCTCGCAATGAGGTAGAGCTCGTCGGAGCGAAGGGTGAAATCGTGGAGAGACACCGGCTGAAGGGCATAGAAGCGGCCCGACCGGCCGCGCCAGTTTACCGGGCGCACGAGCCCTGCCTGCGGCGGGTGCCTCTCGAGAACCGGCGCCATCTGCCCCTCCTGCGGAAAGGGAACAAAACTAGAACAAAATACGCGGAAAGTCAACCGACCCCGACGACTGACCCAATATCTATGGGTTAGTTCTGAATTGGCGTCAAGATGTAGTGGTGTTGCGCGGAGGCGAGGATTCGCGTTACGCCTTCGCGTTCTCCAGCTTTTCCCGCAGTTCCGGCGGGATGGGCAGGGCGAGGCCCCTCTCGTAAGCCTCGAGAATCAACGCCGTCGTTTCCGATTCGATTCGCTCGATGAGCCGGTCCTGGAATTCGTCGGCAGGCAGCCCCGGCTCGATCGGCGCAAGGAACCGGGCCTCGGCGCGGCCGGGCCAGAGGACGAGGCTCTGCCGCCCCCAGAACAGTCCCGAATTGAGGGCGACGGGGACGACCGGCACCCCGAGCGCCTCGTACATGCGGACGATGCCGTAGCGGTAGTCGGGTTCCGCAAGGGGCGCCTTCCGCGTCCCCTCGGGGAAGATGATGATCCGGCACCCGCGGGCGAGCGCCGCGCGCGCATCGTCGAGCATCAGCGGGATGGCGTCGCCACCCAGCGAGCGGTCGATTCTTATCGTGTCGAAGCTCCTTGCCGCCCACCCGAAGAACGGGATGTCCATGAGCTCCTTCTTGGCGATGAAGGCGGGCCGCCGCGAATGGGGAAGAATGGCGAAAATGTCCCAGTCGCTCATGTGCTTGGCGGCGATGATGCAAGGGCCATCGGGAATGTTCTCGGCGCCCGTGACGCGGGACCTGATGCCGACCACCCAGCGCAGCAGGAAGAGGTTTGCATTGCCCCAGTACTGGGCGACCGACCAGCCGAACGCGGTCCGCCGGCGCAGGATAATCGCCTGCGCGCCGACGATGATCGCGAGGATCGCCGTCTGCCCGAGGAACAGCGCGTAGAAGAGCAGCGACCGGACGGCCTGGACGATCATCGCTCGCGCTCCTTTCCCGGTGGTGAAATGCGTCAGGCCGCCGTCTGGCTCAGGAACCGGCGTACCGTGAGACGCGAGGTGATCGCGGTGACCGCGGCGATGACCGGCACCACTGCGGCGATCCCCAGCATGCCGTCAAGGCCGAGCGAGAACCGGCCGAAGAGCACGCCCAGCTGCTGGCTCGCCTCGTTCGGCACCATGCCGGAAACGGCAAATCCCACGGCCGCGAAAAACGCGATGGCCGCGACCCCCCCGATGATGCCGCCGCGGAAGCCGATCGACAGGAAGCGCCCCTGGAACTCGCCGGCGATGAAGCTGTTGGAGGCGCCGATGAAATGCAGTACGTCGACGATCTCCCGGTTCGACGCCATGGTGCCGCGTGTCGCGAAAATGATTGCGAGCACGGTCGCGAGCACGATCAGCGCGAGGACAAGCAGTCCGGAGAGAACGATCGTGCCGGCCATGATGTTGAGCTGCTGCCGCCAGGCCGCATGCGTATCGAGCGAGGCGCCCTTGACCGCAGCGAGGTCGCGCTGAAGCTTGGGGATGTCTGCTTCCGCCGGATCGGAAAGCTGCACGACGACGAGACGCGGAATGTCGATGGCGCTCAGGTCGAGCCCCGTGCCGAGCCAGGGCTCGAGCAAAGCCATGCTCTCCTCGATCGAGAGGGCTCTCGCCGCGACGACGCCGGGCGTCTGCTCGGCAAGCGCGACCGCCGTGCGCAGGTTGCTCTCCATGACCTCGCCTTCCACGGGACGGATCTGGATCGTCACCTCGCGGCCGACGTCGGAGGACCAGGCGATGGCCGATTTCTGGACGAGAACGACAGCCCCCAGCGTCACGCCGGAGAGAAAGGTCATGATGGCGATGAGCAGCACCAGCGTGCGACCCGCGACCGACCGCTCCGGGACGATGCTGGCAGCCCGGCTCCGCTGCGGCCACTTGAGTTCAACCACGGAAGACCACCTGGCCGTCCTGCAGCTCCATGCGGGGAAACGGGAAGTTGTCGAGCAGCATCAGCTCGTGCGTCGCAAGGATGATGGTCGTGCCCATGCGGTTGAGTTCGGCGAAGAGCCGCACCAGCCGCAGCGACAGGTCGGGATCGACGTTACCCGTCGGCTCGTCCGCAAGCAGGATGTCCGGTCGGCCGATCACGGCACGGGCGATCGCGGCGCGCTGTTTCTCCCCGCCCGAGAGGAGCGGCGGGTGGGCTTCCATGCGTTCCCCCAACCCGACCCATTCGAGCAGTTCCGTGACGTTGTCGCGGTAGCTCGCTTCGGCCTGCCCGAGGACCCGCAGCGGCAGGGCGACATTCTCGAACGTCGTCAAATGATCGAGCAGGCGGAACTCCTGGAAGACGATGCCGATATGCCGCCGCATCTGCAGAAGCGAATCCTGCTCGAGCTTGCTGACGTCCTTGCCGAACAGGGACACCCGCCCGCGGGTCGGCTTCAGGGACAGGAGCAGCAGCCGAAGCAGCGACGTCTTGCCCGATCCGGAAGGTCCGGTGAGGAAGTGGAACGTACCGGGCTCGATCCGGAAGGTCAGGTCGCGCAGAATCTCCGGGCCATGGCCATATCGCAAGCCGACATTGGAGAACTCGATCACCGGGTCCTGCACCTCGAATCAATCCTTTGGCCATCATAAAGCGCCGCCCGCCGCCCTAAAGCCCAAGATGGGCGAGTTTGAGGAGTTTTAACCGCGTGAAACTAGGGTCGGGCCATGGCCTCGACCGTTTCCACGCTGGTGGTGATCGCGTGTCCGCAATGCGGCACGCGCTATCAGGTTGCGCCGGAGACGCTGGGCCGGAGGGGCCGCAAGGTCACCTGCGCCCATTGCGGCGGCACGTGGCGGGCCACCGCGGGTGAACCGAACCCCTCGGGCGACCAGCTCTTCGGCGCCGAGGAAGAAGCGGAACTCGACGCAGCTTTTGCCGCCGCCGAGAAAGCGGCATCTGCCAGGCCCGCGACCGAAGCCCGGGACGACCGGGAAGCCAATCCCGCCGAGGGCGCCCCGCTTCCCAGCATCACCGAGATCAAGGCGGCCATGGTGCCGCGCCGGCGCCCCGCCGCGCCATCGAACAAGAACGAGCGGCAGCGGCAAAAGGACTTCGTCAAACGCCAGGCCGCCCAGGGCAGAAACTCGCCGCTTGCGCGCTTCCGGCGCGGCCTGCGGCTGTTCGGTGTCGCAACCCTCATCGGTCTGATCGCCTGCGGCGTCACGTTCCGCACCGAGATCGTACGCCAGTTCCCCGATCTCGCGGGCGCCTACGAGGCGCTCGGGCTCGGGGTGAACGTCGTCGGGCTCGAATTCCGCGACGTCACGACCCTGCTCGCGCTCAAAGGCGGCGCAAACGTCCTGCGGGTCGATGCCCGCATTTATAGCGTCGCCGCGCGGCGCGTCCCGGTCCCGCCTGTCGTCGTGACGCTGCTCGACAGCCAGGGCTCCCGGCTCTACGAGTGGAGCGTCGCTCCGGCTGTTCCCGAACTGCGGCCGGGCGAGATCGCCGATTTCACGACGCAGCTCTCCTCGCCGCCGAGTGGTGCCGCACGGGTACGACTGACCTTTTCCGACGGCCGGACGCCGGCCGTCAGCGCTACAGCAGACATGGAAGACTGAATGGCACGCATTCTCCTCGCCGAAGACGACGACAACGTTCGCGAGTTCGTCACCCGCGCCCTTGTTCACGCCGGCCACGATGTGGTCGCGGCCGAGGACGGGGGCATCGCGTCGGAAATCGTCGTCGCCGAAGACGGGCGCTTCGATCTCCTTCTCTCCGACATCAAGATGCCGGTGATGGACGGGATAGCGCTGGCCCTGAGCGTCGCCGCAAGCCATCCGAGCCTGACGATCATGCTGATGACCGGCTTCGCGGACCAGCGTGAGCGCGCCCACGGACTCGATCAGCTGATCTACGACGTGATCCCCAAGCCCTTCACGATGCAGGCGCTTATGGACAAGGTCGGCGACGCGCTGGCCGGCCGGCCAGCCGCGGTCGCCTCGCTGACCAAGGGCCACCCGCTTCCCCACTGACGCGGGCCATCGGGCGGCACTCGTTGGCGCGAAGGGGAACAACCACGTCCCGGCGTCCGGCGTCCGGCGTCCGCCGCGAGGTTGGCATCTCGCCTCCGTGCGCCATCGGTGCTAGCACGGGCCGGGCCGAGGGGACCGGATTGAACTTCAACGCTCGCCTTGCTGCAAATGCCTCCGAGATCGAGCAGGCACTCGACCGGCTGCTGTCGCCCGACGAACTGGCGCCGGCACCGGATCGCCTCGTTGCGGCGATGCGGCACGGGACGCTCGGCGGCGGCAAGCGGCTGCGGCCCTTCCTGCTGAGGGAAACGGCAGCCCTTTTCGGCGTGCCCGCCGCGCGGAGCCTTCCGGCCGCACTCGCCGTCGAATGCGTACACTGCTACTCGCTGATCCACGACGACCTTCCCGCCATGGACGACGACGACCTGCGCCGCGGGCAGCCGAC
>CAYRNE010000158.1:0-6786 GCA_964425245.1 uncultured Devosia sp. | reverse complement strand
CGCCCCGATGATCGCCTCGGTGACGTCGCCGAGGATCGCCTCCTTCTGCGCACCGCCGGTGCGTGCCTCGCTGTCGCCGAGGTTCAGCTCCGGGCCGAGATCGAGTTCACGGGCGATGGCGGCGCACGTCTCCTTGCGGACCAGCGCGTTGAGCGAGCGGCTGAGCTCGCCCTCGTTGGCACGCGGCAGGCGGCGATAGAGCATATCGGCGACGACCAGCCCAAGCACGCGGTCGCCGAGGAACTCGAGGCGCTGATAGGACCGTTCAACGCGCCGCGACGGCGACACGGCACTCGAATGCGTGAGGGCGCGATCGAGCAGGTCGGGGTCGGCGAAGCGATAACCGAGACGCGCCTCGAGCCTGTCGTGCGCCCGAGACTTCGGCATCACGGATAGACGGATTGGAACATCCGGTCCCAGCGCACGTTCGCCGGCCATTCCCAGAGCTGCCAAGGCGGGATGTTGTCCTTGATGGAGAAGAACCGCGCCTCGGCCTTACCGATGAAGGCGTCGAACGGCACGTAGCCGACCATGTTGAGCACGCGGCTGTCCTGGCTGCGATCGCGGTTGTCGCCCATCATGAAGTAATGGCCGGCGGGGACGACGTACTCTGCGGTATCGTCCAGCGGCCCGTTGTCGGAAATCTCCTGAATGAGGTGCGTCACGCCGTTGGGCAGCGTCTCCTCGTAGAGGATGACCGGCACGGTGCGCCCGTCGCTGTCGGTATCCTCGCCCCGACCGATCTGCTGGCGCTCGACCATCTCGCCGTTGATGTAAAGCCGGCCATCCTGCATCTGGATGCGGTCGCCGGGCATGCCGATGACGCGCTTGATGTAATCCTCGTTGGTGATCTCGTTGCGGAACACGGCGATGTCGCCGCGTTGCGGTTCGCCCAGCACCATGAAGCGGCCGTTGAACGGGACCGGCAGCGGGAAGGAGTACTTGCCGTAGCCCCAGGTGAACTTGCTGGCGATGAAGTAATCGCCGATCATCAGCGTGGACTGCATCGAGGCGGTCGGAATGGAGAACGGCTGATAGAGGAAGGAGCGGAAGACGAGTGCGATAATGAGCGCCTCGACGATGACGATGATCGTCTCGCGCAGTTCGCTCTTTTTCTTCGCCGGCTTTTCGGCTTTCGACATGGACTGGCTCATTTCCGCCTCGACCTCTCGCGGCAGTGGTTACGGGAGCGCCGGGCGCTGGTCAATCCGGCAGGGCTTCGATGATGACGAAGGCCTGCGCCAGACCGCCGTCGTCGGTGATGGAGACGTGGATATGTGGCTTCATGCCCGGGGGCACAAGGCGCGCCAGTTGCCGCGCCGCGCCGTTCGTCAGATGCATGGTCGGCTTGCCGCTCGGCAGGTTCACGACGCCCATATCGCGCCAGTAGACGCCGAAATGAAGGCCGGTACCGAGCGCCTTGGCGCAGGCTTCCTTGGCCGCGAAGCGCTTGGCGTAGGAAGCTGCACGCTGGGCCCGCCGGTCCGATTTCCGCCGCTCGACCTCGGTGAAGCAGCGGTGCGTGAAGCGATCGCCGTACTTCTCGAGGACCTCCGCAACCCGGGCGATATCGGTGAGGTCGTTGCCCAGCCCGACGATCACGCGAGCCCCCTCGACCCCGGCTTCACCGGCGGAATCGCTGCGAGTTCGGGCGGCAAACGGTCGGCCGGATAGGCGGGAACGCGATACTCCGTCAGCGCGACGAGCGGAACCCCGACGTCCGCCTCCCCCGCCGAGCGGTCGATGATGCAGGCGGCCGCGACCACATCGGCGCCGAGCGCCTGCATGGCAGCGACGCATTCCCGGATGGAAAGGCCAGTCGTAACGATGTCCTCGACGACGATCACCTTCTCGCCAGGTGCGACCTGGAAATTGCGGCGCAACTCAAACCGGCCCTCCACCCGCTCGGTGTAGATCGCCGGCACGCCGAGATGCCGGGCCGTCTCGTAGCCCGGCACGATGCCGCCGACGGCCGGCGAGACGACCTGCGAGACGTCTCCGTAACCCGCCTCCCGGATGCGTCGCGCAAGTGCGCGGCACAGGATTTCGGTCTTGTCCGGGCGGCGGAAGACGAGCGCCTTCTGCAGGAAGACCGGAGAGCGCAGGCCGGAAGAGAGAATGAAGTGTCCTTCAAGCAGGGCGCCGCATTCACGGAAGACGTCGAGCACTTCATCCTGGGTCACGCGGGCACCTTCTCCACTTCCTCGTCGGTCCAGTCGATCTTCGACAGGGCACTGGCTTCGGCCACCGTTGCCCGGTGCACGTCAGACAGGCCGGGCGTGAGCTTCAGGGTGGCGATCACATCGGTAAGCTGGGCCAGGTCGCGCACTTCGATCTCGAAGATAAACTTGTGGAAGTCGGGCGAGCCCATGCGCATCGAAAGATTATGGATGTTGGCCTCCACCGCGGCAATGGCGGACGAAACCTGCGCCAGGGTGCCGGGCTTGTTCAGCGCCAGCATCGCGATGACGACCTTGTGATTGCCGTCCTCGTGGCCCGTCACGTCCCAGCGTACGTCGATCCAGGCCACGTCGGAATCGTGCATCGAGACCAGCGCGTCGGAATGGATAGGGTAGACCGTGATCGGCGCCTCCGGCTCCATGATACCGACGAGCCGGTCGCCGGGAACGACGCCCTCGGGCGACACCGCGACGGGCGTGTTGACGTTGAGCTGGGCGAGCGCGGCCTTGGCGCGGGCTCCGGCGCGCGGATTGCCCGGCACGCGGAAACGGAACATGTCGGTCGAGCGCAGCGCGAACCAGCCCTCGGCCTTGTCGGGTACCGGGAGGTCGAGCTTCTTGTGCCGGCGCCGGCGAATGCCCTTCAGCGCGGCGAGCTCGGTAGTCAGCGCATCGGTCGACACCTTGCCCTCACCGACCGCGACAAGGAGCTCGCGCTTCGACGGATAGCCGAGCGCCTCGGCCAGCGCCTTGCCCTCACCCTCGTCGAGCGTCGCGCCGTCGCGATCCAGAGCAGCCGACAGGACGTGTTCGCCAAGAGCATGCGCCCGCTGCTGCGCCTGCAGTCGCACCGCCCGCCGGATAGCCGCCCGGGCCTTGCCCGTGGCCGCAATCGTCTCCCAGTTGCTCGGAGGCAAGTGGTTTTGGTCGCGGATGATTTCGACTTCGTCACCGGATCGCAGCTGCGTCACCAGCGGCATGATCGCGCCGTTGATCTTGGCCCCGACGCAGGTATCGCCGATGTCCGTATGCAGCGCATAGGCGAAGTCGATCGGGGTCGCCCCGAGCGGCAGCGCGATCAGCCGGCCGCGCGGCGTGAAGCAAAACACCTGGTCCTGGAACAATTCCAGCTTGGTAAATTCGAGAAAGTCCTCGGCGACCGACCCGGCCGTCATGTGCTCGATGGTCGAGCGGAGCGACGCGAAGGCCTTGCTCTCGCCTTCGAGGCTGCGCAGGTCGTCGGTCGCGCCTTCCTTGTAGAGGGCATGCGCCGCGATGCCGTATTCGGCGACGCGGTGCATCTCCTCGGTCCTGATTTGCAGCTCGGCGCGCTGCCGGCCGACGCCGACGATGGTCGTATGAATCGAGCGGTAGTCATTATGCTTGGGGACCGAGACGTAGTCCTTGAAGCGGCCGGGAACGACCTTCCAGTTCGTGTGGACGATGCCGAGGGCGCGGTAGCAGTCTTCCACTGTCGGCACGATGATGCGGAAGCCTATCATGTCCGAGAGCTGCTCGAGCGCGATGGACTTGCGTTCGATCTTGGTGGCGATGGACCAGGCCGACTTCACGCGGGCGCTGACCTTTGCATCGATGCCCTTTGCGGCGAGCTTCTGCGTCAGCTCCTTCTTGATCGTCGCGATGGTCTCGGCGAACTCCTCCTGCATCTCGGCGAGCCGGCCGGTGATCACCTTGTAGTGTTCCGGCTGGAGCTGCTCGAAAGCGAGGTTTTCGAGCTCGGAGCGCATGTCCTGCATGCCCATGCGCCCGGCGAGCGGCGCATAGATTTCCATGGTCTCCGTGGCGATGCGCTTGCGCCGCTCGGGCGACAAGTTCTTGATCGTTCGCATGTTGTGCAGACGGTCGGCCAGTTTGACCAGCAGAACCCGGACATCGGCCGAGATCGCGAGGAGAAGCTTGCGCAGGTTCTCGGCCTGCGCTTCCTCGCGCGAAACGAGGTTCAGCCGCTCGATCTTGGTGAGACCGTCGACAATAGAGCCGATCTCCGAACCAAAGAGCTGGTCGATCTCCGCGCGTGTCGCGTCCGTGTCCTCGATCGTATCGTGCAGGAGGGCGACCGCGATCGAGGCGTCGTCGAGCCTGAGGTCGGTGAGGATCGCCGCCACTTCCAGCGGGTGAGCGAAGTAGGGATCGCCGGAGGCGCGCTTCTGCGTGCCATGCTTCTTCATGGCGTAAACGTAAGCCTTGTTCAGAAGCGCCTCGTCGGCATGCGGGTTGTAGGCCAGCACGCGCTCGACGAGTTCGTATTGACGCATCATCGGCTTGCCGCACTCCCCGCGGCGCGGACCCGTTCATCTACGGGCAACAAAAAAGGCGTCGGCAACAAATCCGACGCCTTTGAAATATAGAACAGTTCAGGCGGCGATCAATCGTCGCGGCGCTCCGGCGGCGCGAGGCTTTCGATACCGCGCAGCAGCTCGTCCTCTGTCATCGTGTCGAAGGTGTCGCCATCCTCGTCGGCGTTGGCGTCGATGAGCGGAGCGGCATGCTTCTCCGGTTCGTCGACCTCGACATACTTCTGCAGCGAATGGATGAGCTCCTCACGCAGATCCTCGGGCGCAATAGCGCCGTCGCCGATCTCGCGGAGCGCGACGACCGGGTTCTTGTCGTTGTCGCGGCTGACCGTGATCGGCGCGCCCGCCGAAATCAAGCGCGCGCGGTGCGCTGCCATGAGAACGAGGTCGAAGCGGTTGGGGACCTTCTGAATGCAGTCCTCTACTGTGACGCGGGCCACGTACGTCTCCGGGTGGTTGGGGATTTGTGCGGGCTAATACATGAGCCGCGAGACAGATTCAAGGCAATCGGGGCGCCCCTTTCGGCCGCGCGGGGCCGGCCCGGTTCATCCGTCGATTCATTAAAGCGGATCAACCCTTTGTAAAATGGACGTGTTCAGTCACATAATAATTGAGTTGCAAACAGCCCGAAAATGCGCGCCTAGTCCCGATTCTGGACGGGGCGGCCTGACCAAACGGCCCCGGCGGGGATCTAGCGGCACCAAGGCGAGATTTTCTGATGCTGGGCAGCCTGAGAGGCCGGCCGACCCGGAGGGAAGGGACGCATGTCTATCGACCCGCGGGAAAAAGTCGTTCTGTTCATCGACGGCGCGAACCTTTATGCGACGAGCAAGGCCATCGGCATCGACATCGACTATCGGCGCTTGCTCGCGGAATTCCAGTCGCGGGCCTACCTGCTTCGCGCCTATTACTACACGGCCCTGGTCGAGGAGCAGGAGTATTCCTCCATCCGGCCGCTGATCGACTGGCTGGACTATAACGGCTTCACGGTCGTCACCAAACCGGCCAAGGAGTTCACCGACGCCGCCGGACGCCGCAAGATCAAGGGAAACATGGATATCGAGCTAACGGTCGATGCGCTCGACATGGCCCCCTATTACGACCATTTCGTGCTATTCTCGGGCGACGGCGACTTCACGGCGCTGGTTGCGGCGCTGCAGCGTCGCGGCAAGCGCGTGACCGTCGCGTCGACACTCTCCACCCCGACGCCGATGATCTCGGACGATTTGCGGCGGCAGGCCGACTTCTTCCTCGATATTGCCGAATTGGCAAAGACGGTGGGACGTACGCCGCCGGCGGATCGCGCCTCGGCAGTTGACCGGACGCCACACCCGGCGGAAGGTTCAGGCGACTGACACCGCCTGCCACGGACGGATTCTTGACCGCCCCCGAACCTTCCCGTGATTGCCCGCTCTGCCCGCGCCTCAAGGACTTCCGCGAGGAGAACCGCCGGAAGTTCCCCGGCTGGCATAATGCGCCGGTGCCGAGCTGGGGCGACCCTGCCCCGCAGCTCGTCATCGTGGGCCTGGCGCCGGGGCTCCGGGGCGCCAACCGGACCGGGCGCCCGTTCACGGGCGACTATGCCGGGGATTTGCTCTATGCGACGCTGCTGAAGTTCGGGCTCGCCGGGGGCGACTACCGGCAAGACCCGCTCGACACGCTTCGGCTGGAGGGTGCGATGATCGCCAACGCCGTCAAGTGCGTGCCTCCCGCGAACAAGCCGACGCCGGCGGAGATCGCCACCTGCCGGCAGTTCCTGATCGGGACCATTGCCGAGGCGCGGCCGGGCGCCTACCTGGCGCTCGGGCGGATCGCCCACGATTCGCTGCTCAGAGCGCTCGGCGAGCGGCTGGCCGCCTTTCCCTTCTCGCACGGTGCCGAACACCGGCTCACGGGCGGTGCGACGCTCTTCGACAGCTATCACTGCTCCCGCTACAACACGAACACGGGCGTCCTCACGACGGCGATGTTCGAGGATGTGGTCGGGCGGGCTGCGGCGCTCGTGCGAGCGCCGCTCAGCCGGCCTTCTTGATCGCCTCGCGAAGCGTCTCTCAATGCGGGTCTGCCAACCGGTGCCGCTGGCCTGAAGTGCTCGACGACATCGCGGCCAGGCGAAGCGAGACGGCAACCGGAGATTTTCTGCGGCCCGCGCCAGCCGCGTTTCGCGATGGTCGCGTCTTCGCCGGGTCGAACCCGATCTCCACGCTATCCGTGCTTCAGCAGGCGCTGCTTCTCCCGGTTCCAGTCCCGCTTCTTTTCGGTCTCGCGCTTGTCGAAGGCCTTCTTGCCCT
>CAYRNE010000157.1:0-6796 GCA_964425245.1 uncultured Devosia sp. | reverse complement strand
ATCGCCGCCTTGGAGGCGCGATAGGCCGCCGAACCCGGCCGCGGCACATAGGCCGAGATCGAGCCGTTATTGATGATGCGGCCGCCCTGCGGGCGCTGGTCGCGCATCGACCGGAAGGCCTCGCGCGCCACGTAGAAGGCGCCATTGAGGTTGACGTCGACCAGCGCCTGCCATGTGGCGACGTCCACGTCGCCGAACACCGCCTGCGGCGCGGAACGGCCGGCGTTGTTGAAGACGACGTCGATTCGGCCGAGGCGCTCGACCGCCGTTGAAAAGAATCGGTGGACCGCCGCCGGATCGCTGACGTCGCAGGTGGCGCTCAGCGCGGCGCCGCTCGATTTTGCGGTTTCGGCAAGTTGGTCCTCGCGCCGCGCGAGGATGGCAACCCGGTACCCCGCCTGACCGAGGCCGATCGCCACCGCCCTCCCGATCCCGGAGCTCGCCCCTGTGACGACCGCAACCTTGCCTTCACTGCTCATCTGATTGACCTCGACCCTGAGTCTAGTAGTTGAAACGACTTCTATTTCGCTGCGCGCTCGTTGGCAGCGCCTGCCGCGCTTTTCGTGGCTGCCCCGGCGCGGCGCTCTCATCCGCCGCCGAAGCGGCACGAGTGAGGCGAAATTCTAACCCGGAAGCGGTTGCATTCTGGCGCGCGCGGATTCGCCGTGCGCCGCATCCGGCGCCCGTATCGGTCCGCCGTCGCTTTGCGTCCCACGAGCGGAAGAGCGCCTTCGACGCCTTGAACGCGGAATTCACTGGAATAACCGGTATCTCGGGTCTTCGGCGCCTTCCCGGTTAACCGGGCGTTCACGCCTGTTAACAGGAGGTTTCCAGCTGTGTGCTGAATCTGCAACAACCGGTATTCAACCATCTTGCGCTGCCCCAAAATTGCCTTCTGCGCAATTGCGTCGGCTTTGGACATGGCTATGGTTGCTCCTGCGAATCCATGCATGGGATCGTTTGTCGATCGCAAACGCGACGACAACACACACCAAAGAGTGTGGTCGCGTTTTCGACGAACCGCCGGGCGACCGGTAAAGAATGACTGACTTTGGAGGTCAACAATGAAAATCAGGAGCCTACTTCTGGGTTCTGTCGCTGCGGCGGGTCTCTCGACCGGCGCGTATGCAGCGGATCTGGGCGTGCTCACGTCGCTCGACGTTTGCGATGCTCTGGGCCTTTCCGGCCTGACCATCTCGTCGGACACGAACTGCCTGCAGATCACGGGCAGCGTCTCCTACGAGTTCGTGTGGGGCGACTATGAGGGCCCGACCGGGGCCGCGGCTGCGCCCGACGTCCAGACTGCTCCGGCGAATACCGCCCTGATCACCACGGGCGCCGGCGGCTTCACGATCGCGACTCCCGGTGCCGGTCCTGCCGGTGCGGCTGCCAATCACGACTGGCACTCGAAGGTCGAAGCCTGGATCAAGTTCGTCGCTTCGGCGGACAGCGATTTCGGTCAGGCCAAGGCCGTCATCAAGATCAAGGACGTCCAGTATCGCAAGACCGTCAATGAGGGTGTGGGTGTTGACGCCACCACCGCTGCTCCCGAAACGGATCTCGACAGCTTCGTGCACGGCGACGACACGGGCGGCCCGATCTTCGACGAAGCCTATGTCTCGATCGGCGACTCCACCGTGATCATGGCCGGTAAGAAGGGCACGATCATGAACCTGGGCGACGACGTGCCGCTCAACTGGCTCGGCCTCTTCAACTCCGAGAAGGTCGACACCGGTGTAAAGTGGGCCGTTTCGCTTCCGGATGGCGGTCACGTCATCCAGGTCGTGCATGACCTCGGCAACGGCGTTGCTATCGGCGCCGGCCTCGAGCAGCTCAACAGCACCGTCCCGACCTCGGCCGGTACTGCTGTCGGCTACATCTCGTATGCCGGTGACGGCATTGCCGCTCACCTGACTGTCGCCGCTGGCGGCGTCCTCGACGGCACGGTCGAGAACTGGGGCTTCCACGCTGGCGTGTCCGGCACCTTCGACCCGATCAAGTTCGTGGCGGCGGTCGCCGGTGACAACAGCGGCTACTGGAACGCTCTGGGTTCCGTGGCGGCCACTTTCGACATGTTCACGATCGCCGTCTCCGGTGAGGCTGTGAATGTCGTTGCGGCTCCGGCCGGTCTCGACTGGGGTGCCGGTGCGTCCATCAGCGCCGCGGTTACCGATGGCGTGACCATCAACATCGGCGGTCGCTGGTACCAGGACAACAGCGCCGCGGCCACGGGCAATGCCCACCAGGTCGCTGCTCAGTTGGTTGCTGCCGTCACCGACACCATCACCCTCACGGGCGAAGTCGGTCACTACGGCAACAGCATGGGCGTCAGCGTCTTCTACGGCGCGGGCCAGGTGGCCTGGGCCCCGGGTGGCGGCTTCACGTCGTCCCTCAAGGGCGAGGCCTACTCGAACGGCGCCTACAAGGCGACCTTCAAGGCTGCCAAGACCTTCGAATAAGCCTACAAAGGCTTGGGGAACGGAAGGCCCGGCTCACCGCCGGGCCTTTCTCTTTGTTGCGGCCTTTCCGCAGACATGGCCGATCCTGCCCCCGCGCCGCGGTTCCCGGGGCTTTGTCGCGCCATTCGCTTGCGGATTTTTCGCAATTGACTATGACCGTTCCGCGGGGGCGCAAGAGTCGGTTCGACTGAGGGCGTAATGAGCATCTTCTTGCGTTGGGGCATTCCCGCCCTGGTGACCGTCGTCGGCGGGACGTCGCTCGCGATTTCTGCGACCAGTGAGGGAATGATCGAGGCGCTTACCGCCCGCGCCGCGACCGCCCTTGCGGATGGCCAGTCGTCCTGGGCATCGGTCAGCTTCGACGCCCGGGATGCCGTCATCACCGGCACGGCCGGCGACCAGCAGACGATCGACAGAGCGGTGGCCACTGTTGCCGCCGTTCGCGGGGTCCGCTCCGTGCGGTCGGGCGTGGTGCTGGCCGAATTCGTCAGCCCATTTCCGTTTACGGCCTCGATCGCAAACGGCGAGATCTCGCTCGCGGGTGGCGTACCGGACGAGCGGACGCATGCCGAGCTGATCATGGAAACCGGTTCGGCCAACGATTCGCTGCGCCTTCTCGCCGGCGCCCCGCCCACGGACCAATGGCGGGCGGCAGTCGACTATGGGCTCGCGCACCTGCGGGCCTTCGACGAGGGGACGTTCACGCTGGAAGACCTGGACATCTCGATCACCGGTCGCGCGAAATCGGCCGAAGCCTACGACGAGCTCGCGGTGCTCGCTTCAGAGGTGCCGCCAGAGGGCGTCAAGGTCGCGCTTCGCGACGTGCATCCGGCGCTCGCCTCGCCGTTCGTGTTCGAGGCGCACTACGACGGCACTCGTGTCGTCGCCTCGGGATTCACCCCGAGCACGGAATTCGCCGAACGGCTGCAGCGCGACGGGATCGGCGGCCATCCGGTTTCGACGAGCCTGATCCTTGCCTCCGGCGCGCCCGATGGGTTCGAGGAGAACGCGATGGTGCTCCTCGAAAATCTCGTGATGCTGGAGGAAGGTAGCGCCAGTATTTCGGATACGGCATTAGCGCTCGAGGGAGCGCCCGCCGATCGCGAATCGGCCGAGGCCATCGATCTCGCGATGACCGGCATCGGTGCCACGTTGTCGCTCACGCCGCCGCGCGCCGACATCTACGAGTTCGTCGCCAGCCGTTCTGGCGGAACGACGACGCTCGAGGGCTTCGTTCCCAATGCGCAGACGCGGGACCGCCTCGAAGCGCTGGCGGGCGTCGACGCCAGCGCGCTCGAGCTTGCCCGCGGTGCCCCCGAACGCTTCGATTCGGGCGTGGAATTCGGGCTCGATCTCCTCGAACACATGAGCGAGGGGCGCTTCACCCTCCAGAACGCAAGCCTTTCGGTAGAGGGACGCGCAGCCAGCGCCGCCGACTTCGCGGCCGTGGATACGATTCTGTCGCTCGGGGCACCCCAGGGGCTGCGCCTCGCGCACTCGGACATTCGCCCGCCGATTGCGACGCCGTTCGTCTGGAGCGCCCGGAAGCGCGAGTCGGGTGACGTCGAGATCGCCGGGTACGTGCCGAGCGAGACCGTGAAGCTGGGGTTTCATGCCGCTGTCGCAGACCTCGCCTCGGATTCCTCGACCATTGCGGACGGCAATCCGCCGAACTTCGAAGCTGAGGCCGGGGCCGCGCTCGGCATCCTGCCGCAGTTCGAGACGGCGAGCATCGAATACGATGGAACCGGCTGGACGCTATCGGGCAGGGTCGGCACCTTCGAGGCCGCCGAGGCCGTGGAGGAGGCCTTCGCCGCCGCCGGTCTGGACGCCGCCGGCTGGGTGCTGGAGCTGGACGCGCCGCCGCCGCCGGTCCCGGTGGCCGATCCCTACGTCTGGCGGGCCGAGAAGCTGGCGGATGGTCGCGTCGCCCTGTCGGGCTACGTCACCACCGAAGAGATGCGGCGCTTTCTCGCTGTCAGGGCGGGCGACCTTGCGGCCGACACGACCGAGATCGCAACCGGCGAGCCTGCCGGTTTCGTCGCCAACGCGCTCGCCGGGCTCGAAGCGCTGAAGCATCTGACCGCCGGCACGGTGACGGTCGACGGGGAGACCTGGACTCTGGCAGGAACACCGAGGACGGTCGCCGATGCCGACCTCGCCACGGCCGCCGTCGCCGAGGCCGTGGCCGCCGGCGGGACCTGGATCACCAATCTGTCGCCCCCGGAAGAGCAGACTGCGGCCCTCGACGAAGGGCCGACGGAAACAACGACTTCCGCGACGGACGGCGATGCCACGGCGGATGAGTCCGGCGCCGACGCTCCTGCTGCGGAGTCCCCCGATGGCCTGGTCGTCGCCGACCTGCCGGAGCAGCCGGATGTTTCCGCCGAGGTTTCCGAGACCGTTGTGCCGAGCTTCGTTTTCTCTGCGGTGAAGCCGCTCGACAGCGCGATCGCGCTCCGCGGTGCCGTTCCGGGTGAGAGCGCCCGCCGCTTCCTGGGCTTGACCGCCGGTTCGACGCCGGACGATCTGAGCGTCAGCGCGAACCTGCCGGAGGGCTTTCTGCAGAACGCCGACACCGGCATCCGTCTGCTGGCCGCCCTCGATGCCGGCGAATTTGGCTTCGACGGCACGACGTGGGTTCTCCGTGGACAGGTGGAGAGCGAAGCCGAGCGCCAGGTCGCACTCGCCAACATTGCGGGAATTGCCGCGGCTCGCGACTGGCGCACGGAAATCGGCCTGCTTCCGCCGATCGACGTCTGTCGTCGCAAGGTCGGGGCGTTCGCGAGCCGCAATGCCGTCCTTTTCCAGTCCGGCAGCGCCCGGCTCGCCGAGGAATCGCTGCCGGCGCTCGACGAACTGGCGGGCTACCTCGGTGCTTGCCCGGAAACCACGATCTACGTCGAAGGCCACACCGACGCCGACGGCGACGACGAACTCAACCTCGCCCTGTCGGTCGCCCGGGCCGAGGCCGTGGTCGAGGCGCTTATCGAGCGCGGCGTGAGCTATCGCCGCCTTTACGCCGTCGGTTACGGCGAGAGCCTGCCCATCGCCGACAACGACACGGCGGCCGGCAAGCGCGCGAACCGGCGGATCGGCTTCTCGATTGTCGACCGGGCGGAGTAGGAACGGGCAATGTCGCTGGACTCGCTGCTGTTCCTCCTCGAGCTCTACTGGCCTTTCCTCCTCGGCGCCCTTGCGATCGGGCTGCTGACGGGCTGGTTCACGTACCAGGCGTCAGGAAAGTAGCGATGCTGAACCCCGCGCATGTGCTCGAGACGGCCCTGCTGATCCTTGCCGCGTTTCTCGTCGGCTGCGTGATCGGCTACGCCGCCCGGCGCCTTATCGCGCCCGCGCGCCCTGAAATGGCAGGCGCGGCAGCAAAGCCGGTGCAGGTTCCTGCTGCTGAAGCACCCCTCGTCGTCGCACCGACCATCGCCCCGGTCGCGGGTGCTCGCCGGCCCACGCCGGCCGAGCGCCTCGCCGCTGCCGCCGGGCGCGATCGCAAGGCCGAGATGACAGCGCCTGCGGCTGCCGCTGCACCCGCTGCCGACGGCCAGCAGGCCGGGGTCGGAGCGGCGCCCGGGCCGTCGGTTTCCATGCCGCCGGGCGCGGCCCCCGAACCGGTGCAGGGCTCGGCTGCGCTTCTTGCAATGATGCAATCCACCGGCGCCGCCAGCCCTGCCGATGCGCCTGCCGCGTTACGCATCGAGCCCGCTCACGTCGCCGGCGAGACGGTGACGACCATTGCTGCGGCGCCTGAGGCCGAGGCTCCTGCCATCGAACCGGAACCCGCGGCGCAGCCGGTAAGGGCGGAGGACGTTCCGGAGATCGACGAGCGCGCGCACGTCGTCGAGCCGCAAGGCCAGCCGGTGAGGGCGGAAGACATCCCCGGGATCGACGAGACTTCCCACGTCCTCGACCGCAAGGAGGAACCGGTCAGCGTCATCGCCGGTCACGAGACCGACGAGCAGGCCCGTGTCGTCGAACGGAGGGAAGCGCCGGTCAGTGTCATCAATATTCCCGAGTTCGGCCCGCCGGCACACGTGACGGCGCGAACGCCCGTCGAGTCGCGGCCTCAGGATCTGGTGACGCCGGTCGCAGACAGGTCCGCCGAGGCATCCATCGAGGCGCCTGGCGGCATTGGCCTCGCCGCTTCGGCCGCATCGGAGAGCGCGGCCCAAACGGCGACCATGGAGGAGGATCCGGAGGCGGTTGCGATGCGGGCCATCGAGGGCGGTTGGACGCCCACCACCCGGCGCCCGGCGGAACATCCGGTGCCGCATCCGGAGCATGCGACGGTCGAAGTCGAAACGGCAATGGCCAACGCCCGCTCG
>CAYRNE010000156.1:0-6801 GCA_964425245.1 uncultured Devosia sp. | reverse complement strand
CACAATGAAATGATCCTGCCCGATTTCGAGGACGATATCGGCGCGGTGATCGACGAGAAGGGGCGGGCGCTTGTCTAGGAACTCGGCAGTCTTCGGTGCCACGCCCTCGTGGTTCGGCAAGCTCACCATGAGGGCTACTGAGGACTTTATGAGGCCTCATCCTGAGCCTGTCGAAGGATTGGGGCCGGGAAGCGGAGCCGCAAGGGAGAGATGATATGAACGCACACCTGCAGCCGAGCGGCTCGGCCTATTTCCTCGCCGCCGAAACTCAGACTCCGGAGCGGCACACGCTCTCGGTGCTGGTCGACAACGAGCCGGGCATCCTCGCCCGGATCGTCGGGCTGTTCGCAGCACGCGGCTTCAACATCGACTCGCTGACGGTCAGCGAGACCGAGCACGAGAAGGGGCTCAGCCGCATCACCGTCGTCACGGTCGCGACGCCCAAGGTGCTGCTGCAGATCAAGCTGCAGCTCGAGCGGCTGGTGCCGGTGCACCGCGTCCACGATCTCACCGACGAAGGCAGGGCGCTGGAGCGCGAGCTGGCGCTGGTCAAGGTGGCGGGCACGGGGGAGCACCGGGTCGAGACGCTGCGGCTGGCCGATGCGTTCCGTGCTCAGGTTGTCGATGCGTCGACGGAGAGTTTCGTCTTCGAGATCACCGGCAAACCCTCCAAGATCGACCAGTTCATTGCGCTCATGGTGCCGCTCGGGCTGGTCGAGGTGGTCCGTACCGGCCTCGCCGCGATCTCGCGCGGACCCGAGGGGATGTAGCGGCGCCTCGTACCGTGCCCCCTTGAACCGGTGTGTTGGTTAACTACATCACCTCGCAGCGCTTTTCAGGGGAGAGAGCAATGAGGGCCGCCGTCATCGAACGCTACGGACCGCCGGAGGTGGTCCGCATCCGCGACATGCCGACCCCGGTTCCCGGCGACGACGAGATTCTCGTCAGGATCGCTGCGACCACCGTCAACTCCGGCGATGCGCGGGTGCGCGGCCTCAACGTTCCGCGCGGCATGTCGTTGATGCTGCGGCTCTCGATGGGCTGGAACGGTCCCAGGCAGAAGATCGGCGGCTTCGAGGCCGCGGGCGTGGTCGAGCAGGTCGGCCGCAACGTGACGCGGTTCAGGCCGGGCGACCGCGTGGTCGGCTCGCACGGCTTCAAGTTCGGGTTGCACGCCGAATACGCGACGTTCACCGAGGCCGATGCCCTCGTTCATATTCCCGAGGGCATGAGCGACAGCGATGCGGTATCTGTGCTGTTCGGCGGCGCGACGTCGCGCTTCTTCTTCCGCAAGGGCAAGCTCGCGGCGGGCGAGCGCATTCTGATCAACGGTGCGTCCGGCGCGGTGGGCGTCCACGCGGTGCAGCTCGCCCGGCATATGGGCGCGGAGGTGACCGCCGTGTGCAGCGCCGCGAACGCCGAACTGGTGCGTTCGCTGGGCGCGGACCATGTCATCGCCTACGACCGCGAGGACTTCACCCGGAACGGCCGGACCTACGACGTCATCATGGACAACCACGGCAACGCACCCTACGCGCGGGTCAGGCACATGCTGGCTCCGGGCGGGCGTTTCCTCATGGTGATCGGCGATCTTTGGGAACTGATCCGGAGCAAATGGCAGAAGCAGGTCGTCGGCTCCGAGGAGAGCAACGAGGCCCAGGTGAGCCGGGAGGCCTACACCGAGCTTCTCGACCTTGTGGCGAGGGGTGTGCTGAAGCCCGTGATCGATCGGGTGTTCCCGTTCGAGCAGATAGCCGAGGCCCATCGGCTGGTCGACAGCGGGCGCAAGCGCGGCAGCGTCGTCGTGACCCTGGGCTGAATCGGTGCGGGCCGCGGTTTATGACCGCTACGGCGGTCCCATCCGGATCCGCGACGTCGCGCGTCCGGTGCCGAAGGCCGGCGAGGTTCTGGTGCGCGTACACGCGGCTTCGGTCAATTCCTGGGACTGGGACCAGTTCGCCGGCACGGCGCTGGGGCGGCTCGGCGGCCCTTTCCGGCCGCGCTTCCGCGTACTCGGCGGCGACCTCGCCGGCGTGGTCGAGTTGGCGGGGGAGGGCGTCACGGTCCTCGCCCCGGGCGACCGCGTCGCCGGCGATATCTCGGAACACGGCTGGGGCGGGTTCGGCGAATTCGTCGCCGTGCCGGCGAAGGCGCTGGCAAGGGTGCCGAACGGTGTTGGCTTCGAGGAGGCCGCCGCGGTGCCGCAGGCCGGGACGCTCGCGCTCCAGGCGCTCTGCTGGCGCCGGCCGGTGCAGCCGGGCGAGCACATACTCATCAACGGCGCGGGTGGCGGCTGCGGCAGCTTCGCGATTCAGCTCGCGAAGCGCATGGGCGCCGAGGTGACCGCGGTCGACCACGGCAACAAGCTCGAGCTGATGCGTGCGCTCGGCGCCGACCATGTGATGGACTACGAGCGGGAGGACTTTGCGAAGACGGGGCGGCGCTACGACCGCATCGTCGATCCGGTGGCGCGGCGTCCCACCGCACAATATCGCCGGACGCTGACCTCCTACGGCACGCTCGTCGTCATCGGCGGCGGCGTCGGAACGCTGATCGGCGTCGGCCTCGCGAGCCTCGGCAGGAAGCCGGAGGGCCAGAACCTCGGCCTCCTGATCTGGCGGCCGGTGCCGGCGGAGTTCACGGAGCTGCTGGAGCTTGTCGCGTCCCGGGCGATCCGTGTCGCGCTGGACCGGGTCCATCCGCTGGAAGAGGCGGAAGCGGCGCTCAGGCGGGTGGGCGAGGGCAAGTCGCTGGGGAAGGTGGTCGTGCGCGTCGCCTCGTAACCGGGTTGGTTTCGGAAAGGCCTGAAGCCGGCCGGCCGCTTCGTGCCGGCCCCTCCCTTGAGCTTGAGGCGTCCCGGGGTATGCGGCGTCGCGCGCGCTTGACGCCGCCTCGCTTTCACCGCTAGCTCGGGCAACTCACCCGGTATTCTTTTCATGCCCGACATTCCCGCTCCCTTGCGCGCCGCCGCGCTGATGGTCGCCGCGACGCTGGTGTTCGTCACGAACGACACCCTCATGAAGCTCGCGACCGAAGGCCTGCCGCCGTTCCAGACCCTGTTCCTGCGCGGCGTCATGGCGAGCGTCTGGTGCGTTCCCCTGGTTTTCCTCACCGGGAACGGCCGGCACATTGCGCTCGTCGCCAACCGCTGGGTGCTGCTGCGCAACGGGTTTGAGTTGATCGCCATCCTGTGCTTCATCGTGGCACTCGCGAACATGCCGATCGCCGACATCACGGCCCTGTCGCAGACCGCGCCGCTGCTGCTCATCCTCGGCGTCGCGATCCTCTATCGCGAGCGGATCGGGGCCGTGCGGATGCTGTTGATTGCGATCGGGTTCGCGGGCGCGCTGCTCGTCGCGCAGCCGAGCGGCGGCAGCATATCGCCCTTCGCGATCCTCGGGTTCGGCACGGCGCTGGGTCAGGCGCTGCGAGACATGGCGAACCGCAAGATCGCCGCGCATGTGCCGGGGCTCATCGTCGCGCTCAGCGCCGTTCTCGTCGTGATGGTCGGGGCGCTCGTCGCGCATCTCCTCTTCGAGCGCTGGGTGATGCCGGCGCCGCGCCACCTGCTCCTGCTGCTCGGGTCCGGATTCTTCCTGACGCTCGGGCACCTTTGCATCTTTCTCGCCTTCCGCCATGGCGAGGCGAAGGCGGTCGCGCCGCTTTACTATCTGTTCAGTGTCTGGGCGCTGACCTCGGGAGCGCTCGTCTTCGGCACCTTCCCGAACATGTTCGCCATATGCGGCATCGTCCTGATCCTGGCGAGCGGCATTGCGGTCGTGGTGATGGACGGGCGCCGGCGGGTGGCGGTCGCCGCCTGACGGGAGGGGGCCCGACCCTCTTTGCAGCCGGATCCGGTGTGCTCCTCATCTTCATCTCGCAGGCTGCGGCGCGGTTGTGATACTCGATTGAGCGGCGGCTGCCCGCCGTCATCGCCTTGACTGAGGGGAGGCAGGGGGACCGGCATGCTGATCATCGGGGCGATCGGCCTCGTCGTCGGGGTCGTCGCAAGCCTTGCCGCCGTCATCTATCTCGATCTGCGCAAGCTGGGCCGCTCCCAGTGGGTCGGCGAGCTCAAGCAGTGGCAGACGCTGATCGGCTCGGTGCTCGGTTTCATCGGTGCTGCCGGCGTCCTTGTGCTCGGCTTTGCCGTCGAAAGCGAGCAGAGCCAGAAGCGGGCGGAGCAGGCGGCGCATGCCATCGGCATGGGGCTCGCGCTCGAAGCGGAGAAGCTGGCGCTCGGGCTCCAGGTCGGCCGGCAGATCGGACAGAGCATCGACTTGGGGAAAGCCGACCTGCGTCTCGACTGCGTCACCTATTCGCAGGCGCTGCAGCGGGCGCTGGCGCCCTCGACGCCCGTTTACGACGCGCTGCTCGACAACATGGTCGATTTCGGCGATGCGAACCTCGCCATATTCGTGCGCTTTCATGCCTTCTACGAAGAGTTCCTGCGCGGCCTGCCCGAAATCGACGAGACGGCCTGCGCAGCCAACGCCGAGGACGAGATCCGCTACATCATGAGCCAGATCGAGGGCGGCATGAGCTTTTACGAAATCATCGCACGGCGTTACGACATTGCCCCGGCGCAGCCGGTGGCGACCGGGGTTGCTGCGCCCGCGGAGGGCGAGCGGACGTGACCAGGCTCTCGTGCAACCTCAATGCCGTCGCCATGCTGCGCAACCGGCGGAGCGTGCCCTGGCCGAGCGTGACCGGCATCGCGCGGATCGCGCTCGAAGCGGGTGCCGATGGCATCACGGTGCATCCGCGCCCCGACGAGCGGCATATCCGCCGCACCGACGTGTTCGAGCTCGAAAAGCTGATCCGCGGCGAGTTCCCCGAGGCGGAATACAACATCGAGGGGTATCCGGCCGAGGATTTCCTGACGCTCGTGGAGCGCGCCCGGCCGGACCAGGTCACCTTCGTGCCGGACGATCCGATGCAGGCGACGTCCGATCATGGCTGGAACGTCGAGGCGAACGCCGCCGTGCTCGAGCCCGCGGTGGCGCGCATGCACGCGGCGGGCGTCAGGGTGTCGCTGTTCATCAACGCCGACCCGTCCGCGCCGGCGGCTGCGGCGATGGTCGGTGCAGATCGGGTCGAGCTCTATACCGGCCCCTATGGCGGGACGCTGAACCCCGAACTGGCGGCGGTGCACCTCAGGGCGCTTGCCGACACCGCCGAGGCCGCGCGCAGCGCCGGCGAAAACGCGCGGCGCGCCGGTCGTCCGCTCCTCGTCAACGCGGGGCACGACCTGACGCTTTCCAACCTGCCGCCGCTCAAGGCGGCCATTCCCGATCTCGCGGAGGTTTCGATCGGCCACGCGCTCACCGCCGATGCGTTGCTGATGGGCTATGCCGAGGCGGTACGGCGGTACAAGGCGGCGTGCGGCTAGGAGGCGCGATGGGCGCGAGGGCGGTGGCGGCGCGGCGGGGCGGAGATGCCGGCAACGAGCGCATCAACGAGGCGCTCGTGCTCTACACCGGCTACGGCAAGGCCTCGTTTCCGCGTGCCCGCACAGCCGATCTCGCGGCTGCCTTCGGTGAGGCGGAGGCGCAGGAGCTCAAGGCACGCATTCTCGCGCTCTACGGCGAGCTGCAGCAGCCGCTGCCCGAACCCGATTACGGGTCGGGCCGCAAGACGGCGACGCAGCGGGCGGTCGAGGCGGTTGGTGCGCGCCATCCGGAACTCGACGATTCGGGCCTCAGGGTGTTGGCCTGGGCCTATGGCTTTGGCCTGCGTTAGCCCCGGATTGGTCGATCGTGGTGAACGCTGCTTTCGGCCGCATCGGCCGATGGGTTGACGGTTCGGCGCGATACCCCGCGCAGGTGCCGCTCAACCCTTGACGCACACCGATGTGCCTTGGTGACAGGGTTCTCAGCCTCTTCAACGGGTGTGACCTGCTCCCAGAAACGTGCCTCCTTGCACGTTCGGCGGGCAGGCACATATTTGGCCTCAGTTACAAAACGTAACTTGCAGCAGAAATTGTCAGGAGACCAAAGTGAGCAAGCCCCGCATTGCCGTGATCGTCGGCAGCATTCGTCCCAACCGCTTCGGCGACAAGCCGGCGCAGTGGATATTCGATCACGCGAAGAAGCGTGGCGATTTCGAGGTCGAGCTGGTCGACCTCAAGGACTACGACCTGCCGCTTTTCGATGCGCCGGCATCCGATTTCTGGATGCCGACCCCCAATCCGGTTGCCGCGAAGTGGCAGGAAAAGCTCAACGAGTTCGACGGCTACATCATCGTTACCGCCGAATACAACCGCTCGGTTCCGGGCGCATTGAAGAACGCCGTCGACTGGGCCTACAAGCCGTTCATGAAGAAGGCGGTCGCCTATGTGAGCTATGGCTCGGTGGGCGGGGCGCGGGCCGTCGAGCATCTGCGCAACATCATGGTGGAGTTGCAGGCCGTCTCGGTTCGCCAGGGCATCCATATCGGCGGCTCGGAGTTCGCGAGTGTCTTCATGGGGCAGAAGAGCTGGGACGACGTGAAGGTCACGTTCGACCAGTTCGTGCCGGACCTGCTCGACAACCTCGCCTGGTGGACCAACGCGACCAGAACCGCCCGTTCGCGCGACGAAGAGGCACGCGAAGCGGCCTAGCTTCCGGGGGACTTCTCCTTTCTTATCCCGGCGAGGGGCGGCGTCCGTGGACGCCGCCCTTTCTCATTTCCCCGCCGCGGCAGCGAAACGATGGGCCGTTTCATTTGTTTGGCTCCCCAAAGGAGCACAAATGCTCGGCGAGCTCCCGATCTGGGCCAATTTCACCATCTTCTTCGTAGCCGCGGCGGTCGTCTGGGGAG
>CAYRNE010000155.1:0-6838 GCA_964425245.1 uncultured Devosia sp. | reverse complement strand
CTTCCATGGGGGCAAGCTCGCCGCGATGCCGCCGCGCCTGCTCAACGACGAGGGTGATGTCGAAGTCCTGCGGCCGCTCATCTACTGCGCCGAGCCGGACCTCGCGAGGTTCGCCGAGGGCATGCGGTTCCCGATCATCCCCTGCGACCTCTGCGGTTCGCAGGAGGGGCTCGAGCGCAACGCCATGAAGAAAATGCTGGATGATGTCGAGCGGCGAATGCCGGGCCGGAAGGACGTGATGATCCGAGCCCTCGGCAATATCAGGCCGAGCCACATGCTCGACCCGGCGCTCTTCGATTTCATGGCGCTCCGATCATGAGCGGCGTCGACGTCGGCAAGCTCGCCGATATTCTGCGCCATGCCGCGCAGTCGCGCATCCTGCCGCGCTTCCGGCGTCTCGATTCGAGCGCGGTGCGGCAGAAGACGGAGGCGATCGATCTCGTCACCGCTGCCGACGAGGAGGCCGAACAGGTGATCCGCGCCGAGGCGTCGGGCCTCTGGCCGGATGTCCTGTTCGTGGGCGAGGAAGCCGTGGCCGCGGACCCTGCGCTGCTCGATCGTCTGGACCGGGCGGACCTCGCGATCGTCGTCGATCCCATCGACGGCACGGCCAATTTCGCCGCGGGACTTCCGCTCTTTGCAACGATGGCGGCGGTCGTGAGCGGCGGCGAAACGGTTGCCGGCATCATCTACGACCCGATGGGCGACGACTGGGTCATGGCAGAGAAGGGCGGCGGCGCCTGGCTGAGGCGCCCGGACGGGGGTTCGGAACGGCTGACCGTCGCCAGCCCGCCGCCGCTCTCGCAGATGGTCGGCACGGTCTCGATCGCGTTCCTTCCGCCCGAAGGCAAGGCCGCGGTGTTGACGAATCTCGCCAAGGTCCGGGTCGCCGCCAATTATCGTGTGGCGGGTCATGACTACCGCCTGTTTGCGAGCGGGCACACGCACTTCGTCTGCTTCAACAAGCTGATGCCGTGGGATCATCTCGGCGGCGTGCTGATCGCCCAGGAGGCCGGCGGCCATGCCGCGCGCCTCGACGGTTCGCCCTATCTCCCCACGCACCGCAGCGGCGGGCTCCTGCTTGCGCCCGATTCGCAAACGTGGCGCTTGCTCCGGTCGGAGGTCTTCACGCTATAGTCGGGCGAGGAGGGCTGGGGGTGGACGACCAGTTCTATTGGGACGTCGCGGAACGCGACATCGAGATCCAGAACCCGATCACGGACCGGAAGCTGCGGCTGCTCGACGACTATTGCGACATCCGCGATGGCCTCCGCGTGCTCGACGTGGGTTGCGGCAAGGCCTGGGTGCTGCGGCAGTGGGCGGAACGGTTCGACATCGAAGGCATCGGCCTCGACGTCAACCGCCGGTTCATCGACACGGCGACGCGGCTCGCGGCGCAGCGCGGCATCGGGCACCGGTTGCGTTTCGTGCACGGGCCCGCACTCGACTTCAAGCCCGAGCCGCGGAGCTACGATATCGTCCTCTGCCTCGGCGCGACGTTCGCGCTGGGCGGCTTCGTCGAGGCACTCGAGTGGATGGCCGCGGCAGCGAAGCCGGGCGCATCCCTGGTCGTCGGCGACGTTACGCTCAGGCACCGGCCGCTCGTGCAGCACGGCCCGCTGCCCCAGGATGCGACGCAGCTCATGGCGGTGATCGAGCGTCACGGGGCCGAAGTGTCCGCGACGATCAGCGCATCGGAGGCGGATTTCGAGCGCTATGCCAGCCACCACAGGCATTCGACGCTGGTCTGGGCCCGCGAGCATCCCGGACACCCGGACGTGCGGGACGTGCTGGCAAAGAGCCGGGCCGACTGGATGTACTTCCAGCAGACGATACGCAACCAGCTCGGGTGGACGGTCTTCGTCGCGCGCCGGGCCGACTAGCGTTTCGCTGCGGCCTCGTATTCCGTGCCGACGCCGAACAGTCGGCCCTTCTCGGCGATGAGGACGCAGCCGAGGACGAGGATGCCCATCACCACGTAGCCGGCGGCGTTGGGCACGAGCGTGCCGTCGAACAGCTGCCCGATGACCGTACCCAGCAGTGCACCGCCGACGGTCTGCATGAAGCCGAACACCGAGGCCGCTGTCCCCGCGACCGCTCCCAGCGGCTCCATGGAGAGCGAGTTCATGTTCGAGGCCTGCCAGCCGAACCCGACCTGGACGACAAGGAAGATGGAGAAGAACAGGGGGAGCGATACGGGCCCCATGACGGCGAGGATAAGCCATATGCTTGCCATCGCGAGATAGACCAGCAAGGCGAAGTGGCTGAGGCGCCGCATGCCGAAACGCCTGACGATCCTGGCGTTCACGAACTGAGCGACCGCCATCGTTCCCGCCATGACCGCAAAGGCGACGGGGAAGAGCTCGTCCAGCCCGTAGATGCCCACGAAAACCTGCTGGCTCGACGTGATGAAGCCGAACAGCGAAGCGAACAGGAACATGCCGGCAAGGCCGTAGAAGAAGGCCACGCGGTTGGTGAAAACGATGCGGAACGCGTCGACCACGGCTCCAAGACTCAGCGGGCGCTGGTTCTCGGGTGCCAGCGTTTCCGGCAGGCGCAGGTAGGCCCACACGGTGATCGCCAGCGCGAGCCCGCCCATGAACAGGAAGATCGTCTGCCAGGGTCCGGTCAGCAGCAGCACCTGGCCGACCGACGGCGCAACGATGGGGACGGCCATGAAGACCATGAAGGTGAGGGCCATGATCTCCGCCATCTCGCGTCCCGAGTAGCGGTCGCGAACGACCGCCGTGGCGATGACGCGAGTACCGGCGGCGCCGAGTCCCTGGACGAAGCGAAGGCCCAGCAGGACGGCAAAACTGGGGGCGAAGGTCGCGGCGAAGGCACAGACGAGGTAAACCGCCAGCCCGGCGAGAAGCGGGGCGCGGCGTCCGAAGCGGTCGGTCAGCGGACCGAACGCAAGCTGGGCAATGCCGAAGCCGAGCATGTAGGCCCCGATGACGAACTGCCGCTCGTTCTCGTTCGCGACGCCGAGCGCCTCGCCCATGTTGGGAAGGGCGGGCAGCATGACGTCGATGGCGAGCGCGTTCAGCGCCATGAGCCCGGCCGTGAGGGCAATGAATTCGGGCCGGGACAGAACCCGCGCCGCTGCACTATCCGAGGTCATCTCTGAATTCCGGTTGGCCGGGGGAGGCGGCCTTCGAGGAAAGGGCGGACGATGGACCCCGCGACCATCATTTGCAAGCCGCCGACGGACCGAAAAAAGGGCGCCCCGTCAGGCTGCTGCGGGCTGGAAGCGGCGGTCGCCGATCTCGCGGATCGGCAGATGAATGGCCGCCGAGCCGAGGCCGAGCAGGATGCCGAGATACCAGACGAGGTCGTAGCGGCCGGTCTGGTCGAAGACCACGCCGCCCAGCCAGACCCCGAGGAACGAGCCGATCTGGTGGGAGAGAAAGGCGATGCCGTAGAGCATCCCGAGATACCGAGCGCCGAAGAACAGGCTCACGAGGCCGGCCGTGAGCGGCACGGTCGACAGCCAAAGGAGCCCGATGACCGCGGCGAAGAGGTAGGCGCTGAGTTCGGTCACGGGCAGGAAAACGAAGAGAGCGATGGCGATTGCGCGGCTGAAGTAGATCGAGGCGAGCAGCAGCTGCTTGGGCAGCTTGCCGCCCAGGTAGCCCGAAAGCAGGGACCCCACGATGTTGAACAGCCCGATTACCGCGATCGACCAGCTGCCGACTTCCGGCGGCAGACCGCATTGAATGAGGTAGGCGGGCATGTGCACGGTGACGAAGGCGAGGTGGAAGCCGCACACGAAGAAGCCGATGACCAGCAGGCGGTAGGAGCCGTAGCCCCAGGCACGCGCCAGTGCCTGCATGAAAGGCAGGTCGGCCTGTCCCGGCACCGCCTCCGTACGGCCGCGCAGGAACCCCGATAGCGGGATCACGACGAGGAAAACCAGCCCCAGATAGATCAGCGCCGTCTGCCAGCCGAAGCTCGAGATGAAGCCCTGGCCCACCGGCGCGAAGATGAACTGGCCGAGCGAGGAGGCGGCGGTCGCGATGCCGAAGACGAAGCTCCGCTTCTCCTGCG
This sequence comes from uncultured Devosia sp., assembly GCA_964425245.1. Taxonomy (GTDB): domain Bacteria; phylum Pseudomonadota; class Alphaproteobacteria; order Rhizobiales; family Devosiaceae; genus Devosia_A. The sequence goes on along the minus strand of CAYRNE010000155.1, from coordinate 2,788 downwards.
GCACCGAGCGGCCGAAGGCCGCCATGACGACCGAGAATGAACAGACGGCGATGCCGACGCCGGTGACGACGCCCGCGCTCAGGTAGAGCAGCGGTGCGGTCGGCGAGAATGCCATGAGGATAAGGCCGCCGCCGTAGATCAGCGCTCCGGCCGTCAGCGTCCGCGCCGTGCCGTAGCGATCGGCAAAACCGCCCGCGAACGGCTGGGCGATGCCCCACACGAGGTTCTGGATGGCCATCGCCATGCCCCATTCCTCGCGGCTCAACCCGAGGTCGGCCGTGAGCGGCACGGTAAAGAGGCCCATGGTGCCCCGCGTTCCGAAGCCGATGGCGGCGATAATGCAGCCGGCAACGATGACGAGCGGCAGCGGGATTGCGGCCCGGGCTGGCGCAGAAGTCGGGGCGGAGATCGCGGACATGGCCCTCATCCCGTCGTTCGGGACAAGCTATTTACGCCCGGGTACCGTCTGCGGGAAGCGCATTTGTCTGATGATGCCGATCAGCTGCGCTGATGGGGATCAGGCGGTCTGCTTGACCGGCACGCCCTTGTCCTCGAAGTGTTTCTGCAATTCGCCCGCCTGGAACATCTCGGTCACGATGTCGGCCCCGCCGACGAACTCGCCTTTGACGTAGAGCTGCGGGATCGTCGGCCAGTTGGTATAGACCTTGATGCCTTCGCGCAGTTCCTGGTTCTCGAGCACGTTGGCGCTGTTGAACTCGACCCCGAGATAATTGAGAATCTGCACGACGCGGCCGGAGAAGCCGCACATGGGGAAATCGGGCGTTCCCTTCATGTAGAGGAACACGTCGTTGTTCTTCACCTGCTCGTCGATGAGGGCATTGATATCGGACATGGGATCGCCTTTCGCAGGGCCGGGAAAAGGCCGACCTTCGATTTGGTGACTAGATAAGACGACAAATCCGCCGTGTCGAGAACCACATCGTCACAAGACGATGATCGCCCGGCAAGCAGCGCCCGCATCACTCCGGGGCGCGGGTGGTCAGCGCCAGCGAATGGAGCGTGGTTCCGAGGTCCGCACCGAAGGCCGCATTGACCATCTGATGCTGCTGCACGCGCGTCTTGCCGCGGAAGGCTTCGGATACGACCGTCGCGGCGTAGTGATCCCCATCGCCCGCGAGATCGCGAATCTCGACCTGCGCGTCGGGCAGGGCCGCCTTGATGCGCCGCTCTATCTCGCTGGCCGGCATAGGCATTTGGACGCTCTGAATAGGTTTGTCGCCGGCTCGATCATCGCATGCCCGCAACGCCCGGTTCAATAGAGCGGCGTCAGGAGAGGTCCTGCTGCAACAGGCAGCGCGCGCTCAGCCGCGGTCGTCGTTGGGGTCGATGCAGCACTGGCCGTCCGAGCGGGTCGAGAAGTTCGAGACGATGACATCGATCATCGGCCGGGCGTCGGCGGCGACGCTGCTGTCGACGAGGCATTCGACGGCGTAGGTGCGGCCGTTGTCGACGGCTTCGGCGTGAACGACGCTTACCGGGGGACCCATCGGCGAGGACGAGGCGGCGCCCTCGTAGAACAGCGCCGGCCCGCTCTGGAACCGGCCAAGCGTCTGATTGCTGAGCTTGAAGTCAGGGAAATTGGGCGCCCATGTGGCCTCGATTCCGGCAACGTCGAGCGTGGCAAGCGCCTGTTCGGCTGACCAGCCGTCGGGCGCGCCGGGCACGGCGAAGAAGTCGCACTGCAATAGCGCGTCCGGATGCTGGATCGTCAGGAAGGTCTCGGGGCTGCCGTCGTCGATCGATCGCATGACGTCCGGATAGACGGCGGTATAGGGCAGATCCTCGGTCAGGCCGCGGTCGATGATCATCTGGACCGGTTCCTGCGCCAGCACGGGCATCGCCGCCACCACGACCGAGGCGCACAGCGACATGGCCGACGCAAAACTGAACTTTGCCATAATGATCACTCCCTGTAGCCCACTTCCGGGCTAAGGCCGGAAAACGACACGAAAATGACCGTAACGGAAAGGCCGCGGACTGCCCACCCCTCGGGCTATTCGCCCCTCATGTAGGCTGGAAACCAGCCTTCGTGTGCCTCGCGCAGTTCGGCGAGCGCTATGGGGCGGGCTTCGCCAAGCGTCAGCGTGTCGCCTCCCGTCGTGCCGATCCAGGGGGCGAACACACCGGCGTAGGGGTAGATTTCCTCGAAGAAGTGATCGAGGCGGCTCCTCTCCATGGTGAGGAGGTACCGTCCCTGGTCTTCGCCGAAGAACAGGGGGATGGGGTCGCCGCCATCGAGCTGGTTGACGGTGGCCCCGATGCCCGAGGCCAGCGCCATCTCGGCGAGTGCCACGGCGAGGCCCCCGTCCGAAAGATCGTGGACCGCCGTCGCGATGCCGTCGCGGATAAGGATGCGGACGAGATCGCCCACCTTGCGCTCGTGTGCGAGATCAACCGCAGGCGGGGCGCCGTCGCGCCGGCCGAAGAGGTCGCGCAGATAGACCGACTGCCCGAGGTGCGTGCCCCACCAGTTGGGCGCGCCGACGAGCAGGATGGGCTGGCCCTCGCCGGCAAAACCGATGCGGGTCATCTTCTGCCAGTCGGGGAGGAGTCCGACGCCGCCGATCGTCGGGGTCGGCAGGATGCCCCGTCCGTTTGTCTCGTTGTAGAGCGAGACATTGCCGGAGACGATCGGGAAACCGAGCTCCCGGCAGGCATCGCCGATACCCTGGATTGCCTTGACGAGCTGCCCCATGATCTCGGGCCGCTCGGGATTGCCGAAGTTGAGGTTGTCGGTCGCAGCAAGCGGGTCCGCGCCGACGGCGGT
>CAYRNE010000154.1:0-6868 GCA_964425245.1 uncultured Devosia sp. | reverse complement strand
CGATGGCCCAGCGGGCGCCGTCAGTGTCACCTGCGGCGAGGTGGAGCTGGGCGATCATGCCCTTGGAAAGGTTCTTGATCCGCTGCTCCAGCTTGACATCGGTGCCTTCGAGGAAGTTGCGCGCCTTCTCCTGGCTGAAGTTGGGGTGAATGTTGGTCAGAAGCGCGAACAGCTCCCGCACCTTGAGGAAGCGCGGCAGGCTTGAAACGTCCGAAATGAAGGCGACGTTCTCCATGAGCCGGGCCCGCTTCTCGAACGGGTCTTCGCCCAGGACGCGCACCGTACCCTCGTAGGACGAAAGTCCGAGGATGGCATTGAGCGTCGTCGTCTTGCCGGCGCCGTTATGGCCGACAAGGCCGTAGATGCGTCCCGCAGGGATGTCGAAATCGAGCCCGTGCAGCACCTCGTTTCGACCGAAGCGCTTGCGCAGTCCGCGCGCCGAAACGACCGGCACCGCTATGGAGGAGATTTCACCGGTCATTGCTGTCGTCCTTCAGAAGAGCTGCGGGGTCGAGTTCGAGGGCCTTGATCTGCGCCATTACGCGTGGCCAGTCCTCGGCAAGGAAACGGCGGCGCTCGTGCGCGAGCAGTTTCTCGTGCGCGCCCGGGCTCACGTACATGCCCATGCCGCGCCGGCTTTCGACGACGCCAATGTCGACCAGCCCGTCATAGGCCTTGGTAACCGTCAGCGGGTTGACCGAAAGGTCGGTCGCTATCTGCCGCACGGACGGCAGGGCCTCCCCCTCGGGGACGGCCTTCTTCAAAATCATTTCGACGATCCTCTGCCTGATCTGAAGGAAAATTGGTTCTCGGTCGTTGAACTGGCTCATACAAATCGCCTAATTGGTGTAATAGATATGTAGCACACCATATCGGGATGTCAAGCGCATACCTTCAAAGGCGTTGCGGTTGCCGGGACCGGCGGCGAGGTCGGGATTGCCGGCGGTTAGGCTCCCGCGACGGCGAGGCGTCTGGGCTTTGTTCGCGCCGGTTGCCCTATCGGTGGTGGCGGCCCGCGCGTTCGACCCGATGCCCGTTTACCTGTCGTTGATCACGGCGTCGTTACTGTCCCGAGAGGGGCCAGGTGGCGGAATGGTTACGTACCGTGCGTGCATGCCCGGGGATCCTGGTTCGAGCCCAGGCCTGGCCTCCAGCCCGTATTCTCGCGTGAGCTCACGACTTGGACTCTCTGACGCCTTCGCCGAGCCAGCGATCGTAGGTCCTCTGGTTGCGGTGCTTTTCGAGCGCACGGAACCAGTATTCTTCCGCGCCACCTTCGGGACGGCCGTCCTGTTCCCACATGAAATAGGCCGTCCGCCGCACGGCCTCCTCGTCGATCCCCTCGTCCTTGCGGCTCTTCATGGCTACCCGCTCACGACGCATTAAGTCGCGGCGGAGGCTTTTGGTTGCCCGGCGGCAGCCCTAAGCGCGCCCGAACTCATCCTCGACGCGAATGATGTCGTCCTCGCCGAGATAGGAGCCGGTCTGCACCTCGATCAGCTCGAGCAGGATCTTGCCGGGATTGGCGAGCCGGTGTGTGCATCCGAGCGGCAGGTAGACGCTTTCGTTCTCGGCAATCATCGTAACCTCGCCGTCGCGCGTCACCTCCGCGATTCCCCGGACCACGACCCAGTGCTCGGCGCGGTGGTGATGCCGCTGCAGGCTGAGGCGTTTGCCCGGTTTCACGAAGAGCCTCTTCACCTGGAAGCGGTCGCCATTCAGGATTGAGGAATAACCACCCCAGGGCCGGTAGGCGGTACGGTGAATCTCGGTGAGCTCGGTCGTTCCGGCATTGCTCCTGAGGCGCTTTACCATGTCGCCGACGCGCTGGGCGCTGCTGAGCCGGCCGATATAGACGGCGTCCTCGCTCGCGACGACGACGAGGTCGTCGACGCCGTCGATCGCCACGTGAGCCTTCTCGGTGAAGACCAGTGAATTGTGCGTGTCGACGAGGCTGGTGCCGCCACGCGTCACATTGCCTGCTCCATCCTTCGGCGAGACCTTCCAGACCGCGTCCCAGCTTCCGAGGTCCGACCACGCATAGCTGACCGGCACGATCGAGACGCGTTTGGATTTCTCGAAGATTCCGTAGTCGACCGAAATGCTGGGCGCGGCGGCGAAGGCCGTCTCTTCGAGGCGGACGAAATCGAGGTCGACCCGGGCGCCGGCAACCGAGTCCCGCGCTGCCGCATGCGTTTCGGGCAGGGGCGACTCGCACTCGGCGAGGAAGGTCCCGGCATCCAGCATGAACATGCCCGAGTTCCAGTAGAAACCGCCCGCGGCAAGCATCTTCTCGGCCGACGGACGGTCGGGTTTTTCGACGAAGCGCGCGACGTCGTGCAGCCCCGGCGCGGTTTCCGCTCCTGCTTCGATGTAGCCGTAGCCGGTCTCGGGTCCGGTCGGGGTGATGCCGAATGTGACAAGCCGGCCGTTACGCGCCGCCTCCGCGCCGGTCTCGATCGAGCGGCGATAGTCTTCGTCGACCGTCACCGCATGATCGGAGGGAAGGACGTGCAGCAGCGTGCCGTCCCCGAACGTCCCGACCGCCTGGAACGCGGCGGCCGCGATGGCGGCGGCGGTATTGCGGGCGACAGGTTCGAGCAGCACGGCCGCGAGAGCGACGCCGACCTCCTGGGCCTGCTCCGCGACGAGGAAGCGGTACTCAGCATTGGTGATGACGATCGCGGGAGCGTAGCGCGCGGGGTCGGCGACGCGCCGGAGCGTGTCCTGGAACAGCGAGGTTTCGCCCGTCAGCGGCAGGAACTGCTTGGGCCGCGCCGCGCGCGACATGGGCCAGAGGCGCGTGCCTTGCCCGCCGGCGAGGATCACGGGCACGATCTTGTCAGTCATCCGCAGGTCGCTCCACTCGTTGCCTGCCTTATCCGATGTGGGACCGGTCGTCGCAAGACCCATCGCCGCGGCCTCGCGGCCATGGTATCGTTGACACAAAGGCGATAAATCTCTTCACGTCCTTTGGCCGGATCGCGACCAGCGCTACGGCACCAAGCCATACTGCGGAGCCTCAATTGTCCGATACCGTGGCGGCGCCGTAATACGAGACAGCCGACAAGACCACCGTTTCCATCATTCTCGCCGTGTAGCTCTGCCAAATGATCAACGACATCGGGCAGTCGCTGCTGAGCGCGATCTATCCGATCCTGAAGCAGAATTACGGGCTCGATTTCCTGCAGATCGGACTGTTGACATTCACCTTCCTCGTCACCGCTTCGGTGCTGCAGCCGCTCGTCGGCATGATCACCGACAAGCGGCCGCTCCCCTATTCGCTCGCCTGGGGCATGGGCGCGTCGCTGGTCGGGCTGATCGTCCTCGCCTTCGCGCAGGACTACTGGCTGCTGCTCCTCGGCTCCGCGCTCGTCGGCATCGGCTCGGCCGTGTTCCATCCCGAAAGCTCGCGCGTCGCGCGGCTCGCCTCGGGCGGCCGGCATGGCTTCGCCCAGTCGCTGTTCCAGGTCGGCGGCAATTTCGGGAGCTCCGTGGGCCCCCTCCTCGCCGCCTTCGTCGTGCTGCCGCGCGGGCAGGAGAGCGTCAGCTGGTTCGCGCTTCTCTCGCTCGCCGGCATCATCATCCTCTGGCGGGTGGGCGCCTGGTATGCGGCGCACCGGCGCGCCAACGCCCACCGGCCGGCCGTGAGCAGGGTCTCGCCTTACAGCCGGCGCACCATCGTCGTCGCGCTCGTGGTGCTGGTCGTCCTGACCTTCACCAAGAACATCTACATGAACTCGATCAGCAGCTATTACACGTTCTTCGTGATCGAACGCTTCGGGCTTTCCATCCAGGACAGCCAGGTCCTGCTCTTCGTGTTCCTCGGCGCAGCGGCGGCAGGCGTGTTCTTCGGCGGGCCGATCGGCGACCGCTTCGGCTCCAGGTTCGTGATCTGGTTCTCGATCCTTGGCGTTCTGCCCTTCACCATCGCCCTGCCCTATGCCGACTTCACCTGGACGGTGATCCTCTCGATTATCATCGGCTTCATCTTCTCGGCGGCCTTCCCGGCGATCGTCGTCTTTGCGCAGGAGTTGCTGCCCGGCCGCGTCGGCATGGTCGCGGGCATCTTCTTCGGCTTCGCCTTCGGGTCGGGCGGCATCGCCGCCGCGGCGCTCGGCGCGGTCGCCGACGTCAACGGCATCGAATACGTCTTCTGGCTCTGCTCGTTCCTGCCCCTGCTCGGGCTGCTCACGGTCTTTCTGCCGAGGATGGAGCACCGGACCGCCTAGGGCCGAAGCATTTGATGGCGCGCGGTGGCGCTGCCGTCAGGCGGCGGCGTCCCAACCTTCCCGCATCAAGCGGTAGGCGCCCTCGTAGACGTCCTCTTCGCGGGCGAAAATCGGCCGCCAGATCTTCGTTGCGGCGGCAAGGTCCGGCAACGCAGACCCAAAGGCTTCAACGGTCATCCAGCGGTCGTAGTTGGCCGCGCGCAATGCCTTGAACACGCCGGCGAAGTCGATATGCCCGGCACCCGGCGCGCCGCGGTTGTTCTCGGAAATGTGGACGTGCGTGATGGCCGACGCGGTCTTCCCGATCACCTCAGTGATCGAGTTCTCCTCGATATTGAAGTGGAACGTATCGTAGAGGTAGCCGTAGTTCGGCTCGCCCACCGCCTGCACGAGTTCCGCCGCCTGCGCCGAGGTATTGAGGAAGTAGCACTCGAAGCGGTTGAGAGGTTCGACTGCAAGCGTGACGCCGAGCTTTGCGGCATATTGCGCGGCATCTTTGTGAACCTCGGCGCAGCGCTTCCTTTCGTCGGCCGTCGGGCCCGACCCGGTGAACGCGCCGAGCGTCTGGTGGAACGGTCCCGCCGCGACGTCGCCGCCGATCGCCGCCGTGCAATCGATGATCCACTTGATATGGTCGAGGGCGGCCTGCCGCTCAGCAGCGTCGGGTGACACGGCGCTCATCCCTGCCGGCAGAATGCCGATCCCGGTCGAGGCAAGGCCCAGGTCTTGCAGGTGGCGGCCGAGCCTCTCGTAATGGGCGACCTCGCCTTCGAACATCGGGATCTCGACGCCATCGTACCCGGTCGCCTTAAGCTTCTCGATGATCGGCCAGTGCTGCTCGGTGACGTGCGTCGTCCAGAGCAGCAGGTTGAAGCCGAGCTTCACAACTTCACCCACTTACCCGACTTGCCCGAGGCGATGATGGCGTCGCAAACCTTGTTGGTCTCGAGCGCGTCGCGGAAGGTTGGCGCCACCGGCTTCTTCTTCTTGAGGCCCTCGAGGAAATCGGCCGCCTGGTGGGTGAAGCTTTCCCCGTAGCCGACGCTCAGCCCCGGCACCCACCACCTGCCCATATAGGGATGCTCGCCGTCGGTAACGTGGATCGAAGCCCAGCCGCGCAACGGGCCCTCGACCCGGTGGTCGAACCAGGCGACGCGCTGGAGGTCGTGCAGGTTCCATGCGAACGATCCGTGCTCGCCGTTGATCTCGAGGGTGTAGGCCGCCTTGTGGCCGCGCGCATAGCGCGTCGATTCGAACACGCCGAGCGAGCCGTTGGCGAAGCGCGCGAGGACACCTGCCGCATCATCTATCCCGACCGGTTGCACCTTGCCGGTGACCGCATGCTTGCGCTCCTTGACGAAGGTCTCGGTCATGGCGGTCAGCGACGCGATGCCGCCGTTGATCCACATCGCGGTATCGACGCAGTGGGCGATGAGGTCGCCGGTGACCCCCGAGCCAGCCGCATCGACGTCGAGCCGCCAGGTCGCGGTACCGCCCTGCGGCACGTCGGGGCTGATGGTCCAGTCCTGCAGGAACTGCGCGCGGTAGTGAAAGATCTTCCCGAGCTTGCCCTTGCCGACCATCTCCTTGATGAAGCTGACCGCCGGGATGCGCCGGTAATTGTACCAGACCATGTTGGCGACGCCGGCCTTCTCGACCGCGTCGACCATGGGCTTGCCTTCCTTTGCCGTGCGGGCCAGCGGTTTTTCGGTCAGCACCATCTTGCCGGCCCTGGCGGCGGCCATGGCGATCTCGGCGTGAAGGTCGTTGGGTACGCAGATGTCGATGGCATCGATATCGGGCGCCTCGACGAGTTTCCGCCAGTCATTCTCGACGCGCTCATAGCCCCAGGCGTCGGCGAAGGCCTGCGCCTTGTCGGTGCTGCGCGCCGCGACCGCCTTGAGCACCGGCCGATAAGGCGTGCTGAAGACGTGGGCCACTTCGCTCCAGGCGTGGGAATGCGCCCGCGCCATGAAGCCGTAGCCCACCATGCCGATGTTCAGCGTCTTCTGCCTTGCTGCCATTGTCGCCCCCTGGTGCCACGCCCTCGTGGTTCGACAAGCTCACCATGAGGGCTACTCCGTCTTCTCGGAGGACCTCATCCTGAGCTTGTCGAAGGACGAGGTCCGGGTATTCCTTATTCCACCCAGCCGTGCGCCTCGCGCACCTTGATCATCTGCCCGAGGACCTTGTTCCAGGTGTCCTGGCTCTCCATCACCGCGTTGGGGAACATGCAGCCGTCCCAGCAGATGTGGCGCATCCGCTTCGTGAGATTGCCGTTCTCGTCGCGCAGCCAGTAACCGGCGTGCTTGACCACATCGAGCCGTCCGTTCGGATCGTCGACCTGGCAGTGGCGGCCCGTCTTTTCGTGATCGCCCGAGCCGAAGGTCGTTCCGTCGTTCTGCGCGACGTGGAAATCGTAGGTCCAGGGGCGGAGCGCATCGGCAACCTGCTTATAGGCCCTGTCGAGCGCCTCCTTGTCGTCCCAGGTGAAATCCGGGGGAAGGATTCGGTCTTTTTCGGCGTTGGCGCCCAGAACGAACAGCATCGAGTGCGCCATGTCGGCCTGGTAGCCGACGACGCCCGGCATGCCGACCATTTCGAGCAGCTTCACGTTCTCCCGCCACGAATGCATG
>CAYRNE010000153.1:0-6955 GCA_964425245.1 uncultured Devosia sp. | reverse complement strand
GAGCCGACCGCTCATAACGGTCTGGTTGCAGGTTCGAGTCCTGCCGGGCCCACCACTTACGCCGTGGCCGGAGAGGCGCCCGGATAGGGCACGCTGGTCTCCTCCCTCTCGATCAGAACGGCGCTCGCAGGTCCGGCCGACGTTCGGGCGCCGCTCGAGTCTATCCCCCGCTCACGTTCTCCCGCACCCAGCGCGCGTAGTCTTCGTTCGAGAAGACGACGGCGTGCGCGATGATCTCGGGCACGTCGTAATTGTGCCGCTCGCGGACGAAGGCCTCGAGCGCCGGCAGCATCTCGGCGACCGTCTTCGCTTCGAGCCGGTGCTCTTCCTCGCGCTCGATTGCGCCCTGCCAGCGATAGACACTCCGGATCGGCCAGACCTGCGCGCAGGCGGCGAGCCGCGCCTCGACCAGGGCGGCCGCCATGGCTTCGGCATCGGCCGCGTTGCCGAACGACATGGTGACGGTCACGAGCCCCGTCGCGTCAGCCATCGCTCACGCGCCTCGGTCGGCCGCAAGGAGGAGCCGCACGGCGCGCGCGGCGGCGCGCCCGGGCGCGAGGGGGCCGGCTCTCATCCCGCCGCCGTATAGGCCGTCTTCACCTGAGTGAAGAACTCCGCCGCGTATTTGCCCTGCTCCTTGGGCCCGTAGCTCGAGCCCTTCGAGCCGCCGAAGGGCACGTGGAAATCCACCCCCGCGGTCGGCACGTTGACCATCACCATGCCCGCCTCCGCGTTGCGCTTGAAGTGCGTCGCGTATTTGAGCGAGGTGGTGACGATGCCCGCCGAGAGCCCGAACTCGGTGTCGTTGGCGACGGCGAGCCCTTCCTCGTAGTCCTTGACGCGGATCACGGCCGCGACGGGCCCGAAAATCTCCTCGCGGGCGATGCGCATGTTGTTGTGGGCCTCGGTGAAGAGCGCCGGCCTCAGGAAATAGCCGGGGTTGTCGTGGTGCACGAGCTCGCCGCCGACGACGAGCTTTGCGCCTTCCTTCTGGCCGATCTCGATATAGTCGGTGTCCTGTTTGAGCTGGCCCGGATCGACCACCGGGCCGATATCGGTACCCTTGGCGATGGCGTCGCCGACCTTGAGGCTCCTGATCCGCTCCGTCAGCGCCTCGACGAACTTGTCGTGGATGCCCTCGGTCACGATGATGCGCGAGGTCGCCGTGCAGCGCTGACCGGTCGAGAAATAAGCGCTCTGCGTCACCGTCTCGACGGCAACCTTGAGGTCGGCGTCGTCGAGCACGATGGTGGGGTTCTTGCCGCCCATTTCGAGCTGGAATTTGCGCATCACCTTGACGCTCGCCTCGGCGACGCGCTTGCCCGTCGAAACCGACCCGGTGAAGGTCAGCGCCTTGACGTCGGGGCTGTCGAGCAGCGCCTGCCCGACCACCGATCCCTTGCCCATGACGAGGTTGAGGACGCCCTTGGGAAGCCCGGCGCGGTTGAGGATGTCGACGACGGCCCAGGTGCAGCCCGGGACGAGGTCCGCCGGCTTGATGACGACGGTATTGCCGTAGCAGATGGCGGGCGCGATCTTCCACGCGGGAATCGCGATGGGGAAGTTCCACGGCGTGATGATCCCGACGACGCCGACCGGCTCGCGCGTGATTTCGACCCCGACGCCGGGGCGCACGGAGGGAACGGTCTCGCCCGTCAGCCGCAGCGCCTCGCCCGCGAAGAACTCGAAAATCTGGCCGGCCCGCGTCACTTCGCCGATCCCCTCGGGCAGCGTCTTGCCCTCCTCGCGGCTCAGCAGTTCGCCCAGTTCCTCCTTGCGCGCGAAGATTTCGTGCGCCGTCCTGCTCAAGACCTGCCAGCGCTCCAGCAGACCCGACCGCGACCAAGCGGGGAACGCGGCCTTGGCGGCGGCGATGGCGTTCTGCGCGTCCTCGGCGCTCGCCCGCGCATAGGTGCCGACGACCTCGTTGGTGTTCGAGGGATTGATGTTGTCGACGCCCTCGCCCTCGACCCATTCGCCGTTGATGAGGTTCTTGTGCAGTTCGGTCATTGTTCTTTCCATGTTAGATCGGCCCGCACAGGGCGGCCGAGCGATTGGCATGACTGGCCATGTGGCCGCCGGCGAGTTAAAGCCAGGATTCCGGCACTTCGAGTGCCTTCGCGATCCGCCTCCTGACGTCGTCGGTGAGGGCGCGTCGGCCGCTTTCGATGTCCGAGATGAAACCCTGTGATGTCCCGATGTCGTTAGCAAGCCGGACCTGGCCGACGTCCCTCCAGAGGCGAAGAGCCTTCAGTCGGCTATCGCCCTTGAGAATGGCCATGGTTACCTCGGCAGGCAGCGCAGGACTCTTCCGGGCTTTCCGGGCATCGTAAATCGCAACGTCCGCGGCATCCTCTTCGGCCTCGGCCGCAAGCCGCGCAAGTCTCTCATACTCGGCTCGCGGCAGAACAACGAGTTCCTCGCCGCCGGGTGTCGTAATTGTCTGATGCCCCATGCTATCCCTACCGATAAGATGTCGTTTCGCGCTTGCCGACGTAAACGGCGAGGATCGTGGTTTGGTCCTCGTCGAAGATCACGCGGTAACGTCCGACACGAAGCCGATAGCCACCGCGACCCCTGAGTTGCTTCACATCACCATGTCCGGACGTCGCATACGCGATAAGCGCGTTCGAAACACGACCACGATCCCTCTCCGGTAACGCGTCGAGGTCCCGGGCGGCTGCGGCGGTAAGGATGATGGTCTTCACAGCCGGACATATCGCCAAATTATCGCGTTATCAAGCGATATATTTGCTCTCAGATCAGCTCCGCCTTGGCCAGGTCACGCATCAGGTGACTGGCGCCGTAAGTCCACTCCGGGCACTCCGTCGCGAGCCTGACTCGATTGCTCAGCGTTCCCAGCGAAGGCGTTGAAATCGAAACGATATCGCCGGGCTTATGGGTGAAGCCCTTGCCGGCCCCGCCACGATCCTTCACCGGCGCGAACATGGTGCCGAGATAGAGCACGAACCCGTCGGGGTACTGGTGATGCCGCCCGATGGCGGAGGCGACCAGCGCCTCGGGCGAACGCGATATCTGCGCCATGTTCGAGACGCCATCGAGCACGAACCCGTCTTCGCCTTCGACCCGCAGTTCGATGTCCGCCGCTTTTACCGTCGCAAGCGTGAACTGCGCGTCGAACAGCCGGATGAACGGGCCGAGCGAGGCCGATGCGTTATTGTCCTTGGCCCTGCCGAGCAGCAACGCCGAGCGGCCCTCGAAATCGCGCAGGTTCACGTCGTTGCCGAGCGTCGCGCCGACGATCCGGCCGGCGCTCGAGACGACCACCGCCACCTCGGGCTCCGGATTGTTCCACTCCGAAATCGGCAGGATACCCACATCGGCGCCGTAACCGACGGCCGCAAGTGGCTGGCATTTCGTGAAAATCTCGGCGTCGGGGCCGATGCCTACCTCGAGGTACTGACTCCACACGCCGCGCGCGATCAGCGTTGCCTTGACCTTCATCGCGGTCTCCGAACCCGGCACGAGCTGGCTCAGGTCCGTACCGATGAGCGTCAGGATTTCGCCACGCAGCGCCTCGGCTTTCGCCTTGTCGCCCCGCGCCTGCTCCTCGATCACCCGCTCCAGCAGGGAAACGACGAACGTCACGCCCGCCGCCTTCACGGCCTGGAGATCGATGGGCGCGAGAAGCGACGGCTGCGCCGGGTCGTGCCCCTCGGCCCAGCTATTGGCGAGGATCGCGTCGGCAAGGCCGAGCCGTTCGCCTTCGGCGCGCGCTACATAGCCGGCGGGCTCGCCCATCTCGCACACGTCGCGCACCGTCGGCGCGATCCGGCTGGTGATGTCGAAAACGCTGCCGTCCCGCACGGTGACGATCCGCGGCAGGCTGTCGCCAGGAACCCGCGCGCGGCCCAGCAGCACGCCGCCTTCGGGAATTGTCACCGTCGCCACGCTACCCCCCTCAATTGGTCCGGCGCTACCTAACCCGCACCTTCGCGGCCTGTCCAGCCGCGCCTGACGCACGTGCATCAGGCATATCACCGGGCGGGGCCAAGGACTCGCCGCGTTCCGGCGTCAAAGTTTCAACAGGCCCGCGTCCGGCGCCGTTCAACCGGCGTTCATCGGCGCGGCAATAACCGGCGGCCATCCGTCCGCCTCAAAGGAGATAACGATGCGGCTCACCACCACGCTTGCCTCGCTGACGCTCGCGGCGCTTCTCGCCCATCCGGCCGTTGCGCAGGACCAGTTCGCCCGTCCGTCGATGACCATTTCGGGCCACGGCGAAGTCTCGGCCAGCCCGGACACGGCCTACGTCACCTCGGGCGTGACGACCCAGGGAGAAACCGCGCGCGAGGCGCTCGACGCCAATACCGCCGCAATGACCCAGCTCATCGAGACCCTGACGGCCGCGGGCATCGAACGGCGCGACATCCAGACCTCGGGCTTTTCGGTGCAGCCCAACTACGTCTATTCCGATGCCCGCGATGCCAACGGCTATTCGCTGCCGCCCCGGATCAGCGGCTACACGGTCAGCAACAATGTCAGCATCCGGGTGCGTGCGCTCGACAAGCTCGGCGCCATCCTCGACCAGTCGGTGACCGTCGGCGCCAACACCATCGGCGGCATCACATTCGCGGTCGCCGACCCGACACATCTTTACGACGAGGCGCGCCGGCTCGCCTTCGCCGATGCACTGCGCAAGGCGCGGCTCTATGCCGATGCCGCCCGCGTCGAGCTCGAATCCATCCGCATGATCTCCGAGACGCCCGCCTATGCGCCGCCGCAGCCCTACATGATGCGGGAAGCCGCCATGGCCGCGGATGCCGCGGTGCCCGTCGAGGCCGGCGAACTCACCTTCGCGATCGACGTGGCGGTTACCTGGGAAATCGCCGACTGATCCCGGCACCCGGAAAGCCGTCCGGCTCGCCCCGGGCGGCCTGCCTGCAGGGGCGGGGCTCGTTCCGCCGCACCATGGGCCCCGTCCCTGCGCTCAGCCCGCCACCGCCTTCCAGATCATGTTGCCACCCACGAGAACGAGGAACGCCGCGAAGACCAGCTTCAGCGTCCGCTGCTGCAGACGGTGCGCGAGCGCCGCGCCGAGCGGCGCCGTGAGGTAGGCGAGCGCCGCAATCAGCACCAGCGCGACGACGTTGATGTAGCCGATGCTGAAGGGCGGCAGACCCTCGACGCCCCAGCCCGAGACGATGAAGCCGACCGTGCCGCTGATCGCGATGAAGACGCCGATCGCGGCGCCCGTTCCCACCGCGACATGCATCGTGGCACCGAAGGCGGCGATGGTCGGTACGCTCAGCGAGCCACCGCCGATCCCCATCAGCGACGAGATGTAGCCGACGATTGCCGCGGCGATCCGATGGGTCGTCGGGGAGGAATTGAGATGCCCGATCAGTCGCTGCTGGAACGGCAGCACGATGTTTGCGGCGATGAAGAATGCCATCACGCCGAAGACGATGCGCAGGACATCGCCCGGGTACCACCGGGCCATGAGGCTGCCGGCGAGCGTGGCAACGAGGATCACGGGCGCCCATAGCCTGAGGATCCGGGTATCGACCGCGCCGCGCTTGTGGTGCGCTCGGGCGCTCGCGATGCCGGTCGGGATGATCACGGCGAGCGACGTCCCGACCGCGACGTGCTGGATCACCTCGCTCGAAAAGCCCATGAGCTGCAGCGCCGTGGCCAGCACCGGCACGATGATGGCGCCGCCGCCGATGCCGAGGAGCCCCGCCATGACGCCGGAGACCGCGCCGGTCACCAGCATGCCGAGCGCGAACGGCCAGTATGAGAGGAGTGTGTCCATTGCCCGAGCATGCCCCAGCCTGCGCCCGCACCCTAGGCGCGAGAGCGGCATACCGTCCACCGTCAACCGCTCATTCGCCGATGAGGTGAAGGACGATGCGGCGCCGGTGCGGCCTCGCCCGGTGCTCGAACAGGTATAACCCTTGCCAGGTGCCGAAGGCCGCGCGCCCGCCGAGGACCGGAATGGCGACCGAGCTCTGCGTCAACGCTGTCCTGATATGGGCCGGCATGTCGTCCGGGCCCTCGGTGCGGTGCACGATCCAATCCATGCCTTCGGGCGCGATGCGGCGGAAGAAGCCGACGAGGTCGGCGCGAACGTCCGGATCGGCATTCTCGTTGAGCAGCAGCGAACACGAGGTGTGCCCGCAGAAAGCGGTGACGAGACCCGTCTCGATGTCCGATGCTTCGACCAGCCGCTCGATGGCGCCGGTCAGCTCGTAGAGCCCCGGTCCGCTGGTTTCGATTTCGACGATGTCGTGGGATTGCCGCATGGCTTCCGCCTACCACGCCGGAATGCTTTCGCGCCACGGGGCGTGCCCCAATCGCGCCATGATCGGCGGCTGAGGTCGGCCATCTGTTCGGAACCTCAGCGACATACACTGCGTTGCGGGGTTGCGGCGGGCATTGTCAGCGTTCGGAAGGCCGGGACTCGTTCAGATTCGGTTCATCTCGGCTAGCGTCATTTCACCCCAACTGACTTCTCAACACGAGGATTATCCAATGCGCCTACGGAACTGGCTCCTCACCGGCACCAGTGTCGCCGTCATCGCCCTCGCGCCCGCCGGCGCCGTCAGGGCGCAGAGCGCAGAGCTCGTCGCCGCATACCAGGCCTATACGGCCGCGCAGGCTTCGGGCGACGCCGCCGCCACCGAAACCGCGCTGACCGCTCTCACCGAGCTCTGCATCGTCGAAGGATTTCCCACGGTTGAAGACTGCATCGCCGCTGCCGCGGCGGTCGTAGCGGCTCAGCCCGCTCCTGAACCAGCCCCCGAACCAGCTCCTGCACCAGCTCCCGAGCCGGCTCCGGAACCCGCGCCCGAACCGGCTCCTGAGCCCGCTCCGGAGCCCGCCCCGGTTCCAGAGCCCACCCCGGCTCCAGAGCCCCCCCCGGCGCCAGGGCCCCCCCCCCCACCGGGGCCAGAGCCCGCCCCCGCACCGGCGACTGGGGCCGCGCGCGGAC
>CAYRNE010000152.1:0-6955 GCA_964425245.1 uncultured Devosia sp. | reverse complement strand
TTTCCGGTTGTCGCGAACAAAATCTGCCCAGTCCGCCGGGTTCAGGACATTGAGCGCCGCTACGTCGACATGGACGAGGCAGAGAAACTTCATTGCGCCGGCTCTCCGGCCGGTGGCTCGAGCGCCCAGTGCTCGCGGACTTCGAGTGTACCGTAACGCGCCATGGCGTCTCGCGCCGCAATGGCCAGCGCCTCCTGCCGGTCCTTCGCCTCGATGAGGAGGAACCCGCCGAGGTGCTCCTTGGTCTCGACATAGGGCCCGTCGGTCATCGACACCCTGCCGCCGGTATTGCGCACGAGGGTCGCCGTCTCCGGCTCGGCGAGCGGCCCGCCTGCGACGAGGTGCCCGCTTTCGATGAGCGCCCGATCTGCCCGGTAGTTCTCGGCATCGAGCGCCCGGTGGTCCGCCTCGCTCATGCCGGCCATTTTCGAGGGATCGACGTGGACGAGAATGACGAAGCGCATGGCTCAGCCCTCCAGCTTCATTTCCGGCCGCACCTCGATGCTGCCGAACTTGGCCATCGGACAGTCCTGCGCGACCCGGATCGCCTCGTTGAGGTCGCGCGCCTCGATGTAGATGAAGCCGCCGAGGTGTTCCTTGGTTTCGACATAGGGGCCGTCGGTCATCGACACCTTGCCGTTGCGGACCCGCACAAAGGTGCCGCTCTCGGGCCCCTGCAGAGCGTTCGACGCGATATAGATGCCCCGCCGCTCGAGCTCGCGGTCATAAGCGATGCAGGCTGCGGTGTTGGCCCG
Organism: uncultured Devosia sp.; assembly: GCA_964425245.1. GTDB lineage: Bacteria > Pseudomonadota > Alphaproteobacteria > Rhizobiales > Devosiaceae > Devosia_A. The sequence continues at coordinate 6,200 of CAYRNE010000152.1, read as the reverse complement.
ACCTTCTTCAGGCGAAAGCTGGCTGATGAGGCTTTCATCCACGTGAACGAGAAGCATGTAGCGCATCGGCATTCCTCCAGTGTTGGCGCAACTGGTCGAACGGCGCCACGCGCTTTCGACACGCCCCGTCAGGAATCTTCGTAGGTGTGCACCCTGCCGCGGAAATCGGAGACGGCATAGCATCCCGCGCCCCGGTCCTCGATCATCCCCGGCGCGATCGTAGTTTTGCCGTATCCGCCAGGAATATCAAGGACATAAGTCGGCTGGCAGAGACCCGAAAGCCGTCCGCGGAGCGCGGCGGCGAGTGCCTGGCCCTCGGCGATCGTCAGGCGAAAGTGGCTGGTCCCCGGCGCAAGATCGGGATGATGCAGATAATAGGGCTTTACCCGGGATTCGACGAAGGCGCGCATCAGGTCCGCCAGCACTTCGGGATCGTCGTTGACGCCCCGGAGCAGCACGGACTGGCTGACCATGACGATGCCCGCATCGACGAGCCGCGCGCAGGCGGCACGGGCTTCGGGCGTGAGCTCCCGCGGGTGGTTCGCATGGAGCGCGACAAAGGTCGGCTTGCCGCTGTGCCTCAGAGCGGCGACCAGGGCTTCGTCGATGCGCTCGGGCTGGACCACCGGTACGCGCGTGTGGAGCCGGACGACCCTGACGTGATCGATCGTCCCCAGCCGCCCCATGAGCTCCTCGAGCCGCCGGTGCGAGAGGACGAGCGGATCCCCGCCCGTGAGAATGACTTCCCAGATTTCGGGATGCACACCGATGTAGCCGAGGGCGGCGTCGAGCTCTTGCGCCGTCAGGGTGCCGAGACCGTGCGGGCCCACCATTTCGCGCCGGAAGCAGAAGCGGCAGTACACGGGACAGACATGCACCGCCTTGAGCAGAACGCGGTCGGGATAGCGGTGGACGATGCCTTCGACCGGGGCATGCGCGGCGTCGCCGATCGGGTCCGCGCGCTCGGCCGGCGCCGTCACGAGTTCCGCAGGATCGGGAACGAACTGCCGGGCGATCGGATCGCCCGGGTCTTCGCGATCGATGAGTGCCGCCATGGCGGGCGGAACGGCGACCGCATAGCGCCCCGCAACGCGGCCGACCGCCTCGCTCCGGTCCGCCGGCACCAGCCCCGCCTCGACCAGCTGCTTTGCTGTGCGAAGTGTCCGGTCCTCGTTCATGCCTCGCCTCCCGCGACCGGAACCCAGAGCACGTCTTCGATGCGCCGCGACGCGGTCGCAAGCATCACGAGGCGGTCGAAGCCGAGCGCGACCCCGCTCGCCTCGGGCATGATCGCAAGCGCTGCGAGGAAGTCTTCGTCGATGGGATATCGCTCGCCAAAAAGACGCTGCTTTTCAGCCATCTCCGCTTCGAAACGCCGGCGTTGTTCGCTGGAATCGGTCAACTCGCCGAAGCCGTTCGCGAGTTCGACCCCGCATGCATAGATTTCGAACCGCTCCGCAACGCGCAGGTCATCCGGTGTGCGGCGGGCCAGCGCCGCCTCGGACGCAGGATAGCGGTCGAGAATCGTCACGCGCTCCATGCCGAGATTGGGCTCGACCTTTTCGACGAGGATGCGGCTGAAGAGATACGACCAGGTATATTCGGCCGGAACGCTCAGCCCGCGTTGGCGCATCTGGTGCGCAAGCGCCTCAGCATCGGTTTCGCCCCTTTCGCCTACGGTTGCGAGGAGGTCGATCCCTGCATGCCGCTCGAAGGCTTCGGCGACGCCGATCCGGTCCGCTTCCCTGAAAGGATCGGCCTCGCCGTTCCGCCAGCGCAGCACGCCCGTGCCTGCCTGCTCCACCGCCAGCCGGATCAGCGCGACGCAATCGCCGATGACGGCGTCATAGGGCGCGCTGGCCCGATACCATTCGAGCATCGTGAATTCCGGATGGTGGAGCGGCCCACGCTCCCGATTGCGCCACACGTGGCCGAAGCTGGCGATCCGGCGCTCGCCGGCGGCCAGCAGCTTTTTCATCGAGAATTCGGGGGAAGTATGGAGATAGAGCCGCTCGGCCCGCCCGTCGTTGCCGATCGCCTCGGTCGCGAAGGCGTGGAGGTGCGTTTCGTTGCCCGGCGAGCGCTGCAGGCCCGGCGGATCGACAAACAGAAAATCCCGCTCGGCGAACCAGCGCCGGATCGCCGTCTCGATGCGGTTGCGGGCCATGAGCAGGGGTCGCCGGTCGGCATGGACGGTTGGCGACCACCAGGGCGAAACCGTGGGCGAACCAGGTGCTCTTTCGTTCATGCTCGGGACTGGCGGTTGCGACGGAATTGCGGTATCGGCGGCACCGAAACGCTCGTCAGTAGCGGCCGGCCTCGCCGATTGCGGTTTCTCGTAGGCCGGCTCGCCCGCTCAAACAAGGAAGAACTGATGGTCAAGGTCATCGCCTCGTCGCTCCGCAAGGGCAACGTCGTCGAGCAGGACGGCAAGCTCTACGTCGTCCTCACCGCCGAGAACATTCACCCCGGCAAGGGTGCCTCGGTCACCCAGGTCGACATGCGCCGCATCTCGGACGGGGTGAAAGTCTCCGAGCGGTGGCGGACGACGGAGCAGGTCGAGCGGGCTGAGGTCGACGAGCGGCCCTATCAGTTTCTCTATAGCGACGCCGAGGGATTTCACTTCATGAACCCCGAGACCTACGACCAGATCGCCGTTTCCGAGGATATCATCGGCGACCAGAACGTCTATCTGACCGACGGCATGGAGGTCATGCTCCAGACCTTCGAAGGCGCCGCCATCGCCATCACCCTGCCGCAGCGCGTGACGCTCGAAATCGTCGAGACGGAGCCCGTGGTGAAGGGCCAGACGGCGGCGTCCTCCTACAAGCCCGCCGTGCTGTCGAACGGCGTCAAGACCTCGGTGCCGCCGCACATCGAGACCGGCACCCGGGTGGTCGTGATGACCGCCGACGGCTCCTACGTCGAGCGCGCCAAGGACTGAGCTAGTCGGTGACCGTGTAGCGCGTGAGCCCGCCTGCGGCGACGCTCATGCGCTGGCGCGCTTCGCCGTAACCGATCGAGCCGGCATCCACGTCCCAGCAGCCCGCCGAAACGGTGAATTGATAGCTCTCGCCCGTGCTGATCGAAGCTCCCTCCGGCAGGCGGTTGAGGCCGTAGGTCGATGCATTGCATTCCGAGATCAGCACCACGTCGACGACCCGCGCCGTTTCGTTGACGACCTCGATGACGCCGGTTGGCTCCCCCGGACGGATGAGTTCGCCGCCGGTAATGAGACTCGAGCACGCGGTGACGAGAAGCGCGCACCCGATCGCAGGCGCGCCGCGAAGCAGAAAATTCATGATTGCCCCCTCGCGGGCTGCGAACGTCTGCCGAGCCGCGCCTTTTCGCTAGCATGACAAGACCGCTGCCGCCAGCGGAGGAGCGCCAATATTCCTTCGGAATTCGGCGGCTTACCGTTCCGCGCACCAGCGCTGCCACATGCCGCGCCACGCCGCCTCGAGGTTGCGGGCGAAGCGCTTTCCATTGCAGAGCGGAGAGGCGACGAGCTGCGCCCGCAGCTGTGCGCGCAGCAAGGAGAGGCCGGCGGGATCGGCAGCGAATGACTTCGCCCTCCGCACGTAGTCGTCCTCGTTTGCGGCAACCCACTCCGGCAGCCCGGCGGAGGTCAGCATGCTTTCCCCGACATGGGCGATGAACCGGTCGCCGCGAAGCGCGAGGACCGGGACCCCCATCCAGAGCGCCTCCGCGGTTGTCGTCGTGCCGTTATAGGGGATCGGGTCGAGCCCGATATCGACCTCGCCGTAGCTCGACAGATGCCCCGCAGCCTCGGCGACGCGGCCGATGAGCGTGAGCCTTTCCTCGCTTATGCCGTGCCCGGCGAAGCGTTGCCGGGTCGCCGCGGCGACCGCCGGCTCGCCGAGCGGCCCCGCCTTGAGCAGAAGACGGCTGCCGGGCACCGCGTCGAGCACCCTCGACCATAGCGCCACTGTCGCGCCGCTGAGCTTGCTGATGTTGTTGAAGCTGCCGAAGGTGACATGGCCGTTCCGTTGCGCAGGCAGGGAGCCGACCGCGACGTCCAGTTGCGGCGGCGACCAGCAGAGATAACTGTCCGGCATCCGCCACGGTGCCTCGACAAACTGCAACTCCTCGCCGGGCGGCGTGACGAAGCGATCGCCAAGCACGTAGTCGATCTCGGCGACGCCGGTCGTTCCGGAGTAGCCGAGCCAGCTCATCTGCACCGGCGCCGGCCTGAGGGCGAAGACCGGCAGCCGGTTGAACATCGTGTGCCCGCTGAGATCGACGAGGATGTCGACGCCATCCGCGGCGATCTGTTCCGCGAGCGCCGCATCGCCCATAGCCGTCGCGTTTCGCCAGCCCCCCAGCCAGCCCTCGATGCGCTCGGTGACCCGGTCCCGATGCGCCGACGTCGCGTATCCGATCAGGCGAAAATGGCTCTGGTCGATCTCGGGCAGCACGCCGGCGAGAAACGTCGCGACGGCATGGCTGCGGAAATCGCCCGAAACGAGGCCGACCGTGAGCGGCCGGTGCGGGTCGGGATTGCGCCCCGAAGCCACGCGGCGCGTCCGGCGCGGCAGAGCTTCGCCGAAGGCGCGCGCCTCGCGGGTGACCGCCAGCGGATCGTCGCCGTCCTCATAATTGCGCATGAAGACGAGCCCGGAGCGGGCTGCGGCGAAATCCGGCCGGATCGCGACGGCAGCCTGGTATGCCCCTATGGCGCCCGCGACGTCGCCGCGCCGCACGAGGACGTCGGCGAGCCCGGCATGCGCCTCGGCGAGACCCGGGAGCAGCGCGACGGCGCGGCGGAACGCAGCCTCCGCCTCTGCGTAGCGCTCGAGGTGGAGAAGCGCGCGCCCCAGGGTCAGCCGGGCCATGGCATTGTTCGCGTCGGCCTCGAGCACGCGCTCGAGCAGCCCGGCCGATGCTTCGGCCTCCCCGCGGGCGAGTTCGGCCGACGCAAGGTTCGCCATGGCCTCGAGGTAAGTGGGTGCGATCTCGATTGCCCGCCGGTACTGAGCCGAGGCCGCTTCCAGATCCCCCAGTTCGCGGCAGACGTTGCCAAGATTGTTGAGTATGGCGGGCTGCTCGGGCGCATGCTTCAGCGCCGCGCGATAAGCGTCCGCAGCCGCCTCCAGCTGCCCTTCCTCGCGAAACGTGTTGCCCAGATTCACATGCGCCTGCACATAGCCGGGCGACCGGCGCACCGCCTCGCGCAGCGCTGCGATGGCCTCGCGCCGCCGGCCGGCGGCCTTGAGTGCCACCCCCAGATTGGAGCGGAAGCTCGGTTCGGCAGGTCGCAGCTTGACGGCCCGCTCGATGGCGGCGATCGCTTCCGCGGGTCGGCCCGCCCTCAGGGCGACGAGGCCCAGAAGGTGATGCGCGTCCGCCACCCCCTTGTCCCGGGCCAGAACGGCCCGGAAAGCCGCCTCGGCCTCTGGGAGCCGGCCGGCATTGAGCTGCGCAAGTCCCGCTTCGAGCAGTTGCTGCGGGGAATGGGAGGGGGGCGGCATGACCTCGCTCCTAGCGCATGAAACCGGGTTCGCCTAGGCAGGAGGCCGGATCGACGGAATCACGCAAAGATCTTCTACTGGAAATTCAATAAGTTAAGGATAAACAGGCCACGGCGCGCCAGCGAATTGGCACTCTCAGGGGCCGAGTGCTAAAAATTCTTTGCCCGGGCCTTGAACGCCGGCGTCGGCTGATTACCTCGATTTTCGCCGCGCGGGCGGTGGCCGGAGCGCGGGTTATTTCAAGTCTCTATGGAGGAAGCTTATGACGTTCCGTCCTTTGCACGATCGCGTCGTCGTGAAGCGGATCGACGCGGAGGAGAAATCCGCGGGGGGCATCATCATCCCCGATACGGCCAAGGAGAAGCCGCAGGAAGGTGAGGTCGTGGCAGTCGGGCCCGGTGCCCGTGACGAAAACGGCAAGCTGATTGCGCCCGACGTGAAGGTCGGCGACCGCGTGCTCTTCGGCAAGTGGAGCGGCACCGAGGTCAAGCTCGATGGCGAGGAGCTCCTGATCATGAAGGAGAGCGACATCATGGGCGTGATCGAGCCGGCCGCAGAATCCAGAAAGGCCGCCTGACGGCTGCACAATTCACACGAGAGTCAATTCGTTACGTCTCAGGAGTGACGACAGATGGCTGCTAAGGAAGTCAAATTCTCGCTCGACGCGCGCGATCGCATGCTGCGCGGCGTCGACACTCTCGCCGATGC